>NZ_JAMXOT010000338.1 GCF_024220515.1 Oscillatoria sp. HE19RPO | reverse complement strand
CGTTCGTAGTCACTGCTCAACGGAGTAGCCCCGTCAATGTAGGGGCGTATTGCATACGCCCTGGGGCGCAAGCATTTACTCCGACAGATACCTTTCTTTCAGTTGAACGTTTGGAGGATTTATATTTTGCAATCCCCTTACTGGCTTAATTCCCCTGGTTGGTGGTAGAACCTCCACGGCGAAGACTCTTTAAATTTTAAACTCTGTAAGTTTTTATTGATATAAGTTTTTCCAACGTTATTGCCTCTCCCTAGGCAAACACCTATCTGGCTTGTGGAAGTTTTGGTTTTCTTCCGCAGCCCGATTTTTTTTTGTTGACCTAGAATTATAATGGTTATTACTTGAATTCAAAATTTTTAGGAGAAAGTTATGACAAATTTAGAAACCCGAACCGAGAGTAATTCTAACTCCAATATGGATAATTCTATGCCGGAAGGAGGAAGACAAAAAGAGTTTCCGGCGACAATTCAGCAGTATTTTAATGGGTTGAATGAAGGGGAGTTTGAAGCAGCCAGTTTGTTATTTGCACCGGAGGGGGAACTGCGGCCACCGTTTGAGGAACCTGTGGTGGGACCGGAGGCGATCGCCAGTTATTTAGAAGCAGAAGCTAAGGGAATGAAACTGTATCCGCGATCGGAATTTCAGGAATCGGTTGAAGAGGGGAACCGGCATTTTGAAATCCGGGGAAAAGTGGAGACAGCTTTTTTTAAAGTGAATGTTGCCTGGTTGTTTGTCCTCAATCCAGAGGCAGAAATTCTCAGCGTCCGGGTTAAATTGTTGGCATCGTTGAAAGAACTGGTCAATTTGAGACGGTAGGTCATTTGTCATTGGTCATTGGTCATTTGTTATTTGTCATTGGTCATTTGTCATTGGTCATTTGTCATTGGTCATTGGTTGATGCGGAGGATGGGGAGGATGGGGGAGAGAGAATCTTTAAGGATCTACTTTTACTGTTGTATGTAGCCTGCGTAGGCAGGCTTTGTCCGTATAGCCCCACCCTTGAGGGTGCGGGTTGGGGAGGATGGGGGAGAGAAAATCTTTAAGGATCTACTTTACTGTTGTCTGTAGCCTGCGTAGGCAGGCTTTGTCCGTATAGCCCCAGGCTTTAGCCTGCGGGTTGTGGATATTTTATGTTTTGGAGTTCTTAGACATAGAATGCACCCCTTTTTCATGGGGAGGGCGAGAGGGGAACGTCAAGGGGCGATCGCCTAGAGAGTAGCTTTCATAAGAGAATCCTCGGTGCTCGAACGGACGATCGGAACCCCGCGAAAAAATAGAGCGATCGCCGTTCCACAGTTCGGTAATCGCTTACACTTTTTGTTCCGACATACTCGCTTCCAACTTCAGACAGTTACGACCATCAATTTGGAGACTGTACTCAACCCGATCCATCAGACGATTCATAATTAACCATCCATAACCGCCATCGGGCATTTGTTCAGGAACTGGGGCCATATAGGTCGATAAATCGTACCCTTTGCCGTAATCCCAAACTTCCAGGGCGATATCCCGTTCCTTGAGTTCCAGACGAACCAGGACCGGGAGATTGGGTTGATCCCGGTGAGCGTGACGCACCACATTAGAATAGGCTTCCGCCAGAACTAAACGTAAGCGATTCGACTGACGGGGCCACTCAATATGATCTCCAAGCTCCATTTCCAGACAGCCCAACAGCCAGCTTTCAACAATCGTTAAAAACCGCAAGTCGCTTGGGACGTGCAACTCAGTTCTCATTGCTTACAGAACCTCCAGAGAAAGTATAGTTTGGTCATCTTCCTGCTCTTGAGCAATCTCGCGGACGCGAGCTAATACGTGATTAAGGTCAAGGGGATGATTTTCCTGACCGATCAACTGCCAGAGACCCTCTTGTTCCAACATCGACCCCTTATGGAGTCCAATAGAGGAGTCTGGATTGGTGATGGTGGCCTCCGTGAGACCATCGCTCGTTAGCAGAAAAACTTCCCCTGGATTTAACTCCATGCTCCCAACAGTGCCTCTCCAGACGGGTAAAATTCCCAAAGGAATGCCCCGAGCTTTGAGGAAATTGGGTTCAACGGTTGCTGCATCAGAAGAAGTTAACATTTGATGAGACCAGACGAGGGGATAGATATGTCCAGCATTGGCATAGGCCAACTCTCGGGTAGAAGGGCGATATCGAGCCACAACCATTGTAATAAAACAGTTGTTGCCCATGAGGTCATCGGCCAGAGCGCTGTTCAGATTCATCATGACCGTTTCGGGTTCTGGCGAAGTTTCTTGGGCCAGTTCACGCCGCATCACCGAAATAGCACTCGCCATAAACAGCGCAGCGGGGACCCCTTTACCGGACACATCACCCACAGCGACCCAGATATCACCTTGAGCATGAACGTAGACCTCAAAGAAATCTCCACCGACGGCGCGAGCGGGATAGCAAGAGGCTTGAACCCGAGCGGTTTCAAATTCCGGCCAACTTTGCCTGAGCAAATTGGTTTGAATTTGACGAGCCACCTCTAATTCCGCCATCATTTGCTGGGCTTGCTCCTCCGTGCGCTGATAGAGCTTGGCTTGAGACAGCGCCAGGGCCGCTTGTTCGGTCACCCCTTCAATCAGTTGGATATCTTCAGGAGACCAACTGGTGGCGCTGCCATCTTGGTAGACCGACATCACCGCGAGCAGATCCTTTTGGTAACTCAGGGGAACAACCAAGCGAGTGGAATCCTTGCCCTGATTGTCGCCTTGAACTAATTGAGTCTGACGGCTTTCCAGGACCGTGGCAATCAGGGCCTCCTCCTCCTCGGGTACATCAATGGAGCCTGTGTCGGGGTTCAGATAGGAAAACGAGTCCGGCGTGAGGCGATCGCCCTCTACAGGTCGCAGAATACAGCGAGTCGCCTCAAAATTTTCGCCCACAGTTTCCACAATCGTCTGCAACATACTGCGGTAGTCCAAAGACTCCCGAATCGCGCTCATCACCGCATTAAATAATGCTTCCCGGCGTAGAGCGCGACGCAGGATATTCGTGCTTTGCTTAACCACCTTGTAAGTTTCAGACGCTTGCTGAACCACCGCCTTTAATTCTTCAGGGTTCCAAGGTTTGGTGATGTACTTGAATACTTGGCCGGAGTTAATCGCCTCTACCAGGTCCTCTACATCGGTGTAGCCGGTCAGTAGAATCCGAATCGTATCGGGAAACCGTTCTACCGTTTTACTGAGAAATTCTGTGCCGTTCATTTCTGGCATTCGCTGGTCTGAAATAATCACGGCCATTTCGCCGCTTTCGTCCAGCGCCTCCAGAGCTTTAAACGCACTATCTGCTCGATAAACGTCAAAGTCCCGCCGAAACGTCCGGTATAGCAAGTCTAGGTTGTCGATTTCATCATCGACCACCATCAGTTTCAGCTTGCTCCCTTTTCCCCGACTCATGCGATACCCCACTTACAGGCTATATGGATTCAGTGTGACTTGCGCCATTGTACGGCTGTTTTCGACGGGCCGATCTTTATCGGGTGCCCAACGGGTTCAGAACACCACTGGCAAATCACGCTTTGGGTGGGCATTCCTTTCTCTACAAAAGTACCCGGCGATCGGCAGGCACTAACGGGCTTTCCTCCGCTCAGATGAGCTTAACATAGAGAGCTGGCTTGTTAGCAGCCTGCAATTGAGTTCGGTCCATTTGTGAAAGACCGTGATTCTATTGGGGTGAGGCAGTGGGTCAGTCTTGCTGGCCCCTCCAAACCCCTGCCATTGGGATTAACCCGGTGGAGTGTCCCCTTCTAGGTTGGATCCGGCTCAATGCGCTCGAATACTCTCAACTTAGCCGATCGCGATCGCGAGTTGTGGGCAATTTCTGCTTCCCCTGGCGTGATCGGCTTTTTCGTCAGCACCTTCAGAAGCGGTGAATCCCGCATCCGATGCTTGACCAGTCGATCTTCTAGGCTATGAAAGCTAATAATACCCAGCCGTCCCCCCGGATGCAACCACAAGGGAGCCTTTTCTAAAAACGTTTCCAGCGCAGTTAGCTCCCCATTCACCGCAATCCGCAACGCTTGAAACACCCGGGTCGCCGGATGAATTTTTCCATTTCGATACTTCCCGGGCACTGAAGAGGCAACAGCGGAAGCCAACTGAGTGGTGGTTTCCAACGGACGTCGTTCCACAATTCGCCGCGCAATCCGACGAGAAAACCGCTCCTCCCCATAGCGATAAAAAATATCCGCTAACTCCACCTCATCCCAATAATTGACAATTTCTGCCGCACTCAACTCCTGCCGTTCATCCATTCTCATATCCAACGACGCCTCATACCGAAAACTAAACCCCCGTTCCGGGTGGTCTAACTGCGCCGAACTCACCCCCAAATCTGCCACAATCCCATCAAACCGCATCTCCTGGGGCTGATATTCCGCAAAATTCCCCTGCCAAAATGTCACCGCATCTCCATACTGCGCCAGCCGACTCCCTGCTGCATCCAGGGCCATGCGATCGCGGTCGATCGCCACTAACTGCACCCCCGGGGCCGCCTCCAAAATCAATTGCGAATGACCTCCCCCACCCACCGTCACATCTAAATAACGCCCCCCAGGACGAACCGCCAACCCCTCCACCACTTCTTGACTCAACACCGACAAATGGACAAACTCCGCCATTGCCTCCGGATTTACACTCACTCCCTGATTTACCACAGACCCAATCTCCCTATAATGATGAAAGCAATGAAACAAAAAGCAACAATTGGTAACAGAACCGCCGTACCCCGTCCCGATTTTAGATTGTAGAAAATCCCATATCGTTGGCTAGTACGGCAGCCCAAATCTGTCTCAACAGGAGCACCCTCATTTATGGCACCACCAACCCGGATAGAAACTAGAACCGATCCCATGATTCTCAGCATGGGACCGCACCATCCCTCCATGCACGGGGTCCTGCGCCTAATCGTCACCCTTGACGGCGAGGATGTCGTCGATTGCGAGCCAGTCTTGGGCTACCTGCATAGAGGCATGGAAAAAATTGCCGAAAACCGCACCAATATCATGTTCGTTCCCTACGTTAGTCGCTGGGACTACGCTGAGGGAATGTTCAACGAAGCGGTAACCGTCAATGCACCGGAGAAACTCGCGGACATTGAAGTTCCCCGACGTGCCAGCTACCTGCGGGTAATCATGCTGGAACTGAACCGACTCGCCAACCACCTACTCTGGTTGGGACCCTTCCTCGCTGACGTTGGCGCACTGAGTCCATTCTTCTACATTTTCCGCGATCGGGAAATGATTTATGACCTCTGGGAAGCCGCCACCGGGCAACGCATGGTCAATAATAACTACTTCCGCATCGGTGGCGTCGCCGCTGACATCCCCTACGGTTGGGTCGATAAATGCGAAGACTTTTGCGACTACTTCGATCCCGTCATTGACGAATACGAACGCCTAATCACCAACAACCCCATTTTCCGTCGCCGGATTCAAAACCTCGGCGTCATCTCCCGGGAAGAAGCCATCAACTGGGGTCTCTCCGGTCCCGTGTTGAGAGCATCCGGCGTCAAATGGGATTTAAGAAAAGTTGACCATTACGAATGTTATGACGACTTTGATTGGGAAGTTTGCTGGGCCACTGAAGGGGACTGTTTAGCCCGATATATCGTCCGCATGGCCGAAATGCGCGAATCAGTAAAAATCATCCGCCAAGCCTTGAAAGGTCTACCTGGTGGACCTTATGAGAACCTAGAAGCCAAACGGATGATGGAAGGACCCAAGTCCGAATGGAACGGATTTGACTATCAATTCATCGCCAAAAAGATTGCCCCGACCTTTAAAATTCCCGCTGGAGAACATTATTTCCGCGTGGAAAGTGGCAAAGGAGAATTGGGGATTTATCTGATTGGGAATGATAATGTCTTCCCCTGGCGCTGGAAAATCCGCGCTGCTGACTTCAATAATTTGCAAGTCTTGTCCTCTATTTTACGCGGTAACAAAGTCGCGGATATTGTGGCAATTCTAGGCAGTATTGACGTGATTATGGGTTCCGTTGACCGATAATTAAAAGCCCGCCTGTAGGGGCGATTCGCGAATCGCCCCTACATTAAACCTCGTGTCATGGCTCTGCCGTGACACGGGCATTTTGCGGCTCTGCCGCCTAATTACGGTAGGGAAACCAATACCCACCCTACTCTTAAATCCTAACTCAAAATGTCCAACATATTAACCCAAATCATCCTAGAAAAAATCCAACAAAATACCCAACGGCGAATCACCTTTGCCGACTATATGGAATTAGCCCTCTACCATCCCGAATATGGATATTACGCTGCCAACGTTGGAAAAATTGGCGCACAGGGAGACTTTATGACCTCCCCCCACTTAGGCGCAGATTTTGGCGAAATGCTGGCAGTGCAATTCATAGAAATCTGGGAAATACTCGGACATCCCACCCCATTTCACCTCGTAGAAATGGGTGCGGGTCAAGGATTAATCGCTGCCGATGTCATCAAATATCTCTATCGCCACCATCGGGATTGTTTCACCGCCACAGAATATCTAATCATCGAACAATCCCCGGCAATGCGCCAGTTACAACAGCAGCAATTCTCCAAACTCTCCAGCAGCGGTGCCAATTTACGCTGGGTGACTTGGGAGGAAATTGCGACAGATTCCATCACTGGATGTTTCTTTTCTAATGAACTAATCGATGCCTTCCCCGTGCATCAAATTCAGGTAACAGAGGGGAAACTCCAAGAAATTTATATCACCACCTCGGACAAAATACCCGAGTCTCCCTTTCAAGAAATCACTGGGGAACTCTCTACTCCGAAAATTACCGAATATTTTCAACAGATTGACATTGACATCACCGGCAAACCCTATCCCGACGGATACCGCACGGAAGTCAATCTCGCCGCATTGGATTGGGTGAGACAGGTGAGCGAAAAACTCAAACAGGGATATGTGCTAACAATTGATTATGGATATCCCGCTCATCGCTATTATACACCAATGCGACATCAAGGAACGTTACAATGTTATTATCAACACCGCTATCATGATAATCTCTATATTTTGATTGGGGAACAGGATATAACGGCTCATGTTGATTTTACCACATTGGAACGACAAGGGGAGTCCTGCGGATTGGAGAAATTGGGGTTTACCCAGCAGGCGATGTTTTTAATGGCATTGGGGTTAGGCGATCGCATTGCGGCACTCTCCACTACTCCAGGCATGGATTTGGGAACGATGATTAATCGCAGACAAGTCTTACATGAGGCGATCGACCCTAGAGGATTAGGGGGATTTGGGGTGTTGGTACAGGGGAAAGGGTTAAGTGAGGAGCAAAAGGGGAAAGGGTTACAAGGGTTGAGGATACCGCCGATGCGGTGATGTTATGTCCAGATTGACCTAACCCCCCAACCCCCTTCCCTGCGAGGGAAGGGGGAGAAGAGGAAGAAATGGTTTTTTAGGTTACTTTACCGGACTTGATATAATATCATTGGTCCTTGCGCTTAATCCATAACCAGGCGATCGCCATAAACAACAACCCGGCAACGAGACTATATCCCAAGGAACGAACGGGTGGAACCCAGGCGGTAGGAAAACTGGGGTTGGGTTTCACTGAGGCGATCGCCTCCGTATCCCGTGTTGTTTCCGTCGTCAGCACTTCCACCGGCACAATCACATAGGGAAACTGTGCCGAAAGGGAAGCTGCGATCGCCGCTGCTGCTAAACCCCACCCAAAAATTGTGATATTATTCTGAAACCGCCGTTCTTGCCTTGCGCGATCGACTTCTACCAACCCCCGAATCGTGGCGATCGCAAACTCCAACCGCTGTAAACCCGGACTCAAATTTTCATAATCTTTTTCCACTTGGAGCAAATATTTCTCCGTGACAAGATTGCTAAAATTTGCTAAAAATGCGATATCACTGGGTTGAGTAGCAAACGCCGAAAACTCCTCAGATGTTAATTTTTTGGCAATGATTTCGATGCGTTTTTTGTAATTATCCAGATTAATGGCGATCGTCCGCAATTGATACCCCAACTCATCCACATCAATGGTGTAATCCGAGACAATACTGCGAGCTTGATTGAGAATAGCTTTCAATTGACTTAAAGGTAAATTTTCATACTCATTCCCGCGAATTTGTCTCAAACAATCTTGAATTGTGATATAATCTTGTTTCAGGTATTGTTTCAGTTCGCGAGTCTGTCCATAAGCCCAAAGAATTTTAGCGCGATAAGCAAATAACCGCATCCAATCATACATCAACTCCGCCCCTGCTTTAGCTGCCTTATCCGTCGGATAGAGAACAATTATCACATGATGACAGTCAAAACACCGGGACTTAGATTCCGCAAAATCCTCGGATTTATTGGCCGTTTCTTGCAGCAATAGCTTAAAAGAATCCAGTTCAAAAACCGTCCCCCCCAACAGGTGACCTTGACCCTGAAAATCATCCTGCCAATTCGCCCAAGGAAACAACGCCTTATAACAAATTTGAGCCACATCTTGCGGATTTTGACCCGGGTGAGGCAACTGCCCATAAATCAACCAAGTTTGACCTAACGGTGCCGATGTTTCGCCCAGACGACGCTTGATTTCCGCCTTAATCTGTTTAATACATTTCGCCGGTTGTGCAGTCAATTCATCCGATACCGAACAATCTAGCAACAGCCCATACATATCGCTCATCCGCACCGGGTAATAAAACCCTTCGTAACCCTGATTGCTGAATTGGTAAAACTCGTTCTTTTTCGGTAAAAGTTCCTCATACTCCGATTCAAACCCCGAATCAAACTTGAGCCGCTCATGCAGAATTTTCGGCATTTTTTGTTTAAATTTATCCCAATTTTCTTCCAATGTCTCGGAATTGTCGCCTAACCCGTCCCGCAAATCATAGAGGAATAAATCAACCGTGGGATAAATGATAGTGTTCATAGAATTGGATGGGGAAATTATCCCGCCATCTTCCAGTTTGCTCATTCAATATTGGGTAATAAAACCGCAGGATTATCCTAAAATATCGGGGTTTGCGGTAATTCCCAATACTCCGCCAAACTCTCAATTTGTTTAACACTTTTATCCGGGCGATCGCGCGTCATCACCATCCGACTCAAATTCACCACTTCACTGGTCCGTTGATTCGGCTTTCCTTGGGGGATATACCCTTTGCTAGTCCCTCTACCCCCCAGGAACTCTTGCACTTGGTTGGGCGACGGCAACCGCTGATAGAGTTCCTCCAGTTCCAGCGATGCTAGTTTTGTCAACGCTTCTTGATAAAGTTGATTTAAAGCAGGATTAGCCCCTGCAACTTCTTCTATATTAGTAATCAGGGTCAACTCCTCCTCAACCGACCAATCCCCCAGAGCATCCCCCAGTTCATCTAAAGCATACAGTTCGTCATCCGTGAGGGCCGGTTTGAGACGGTAGAGAGCCAGCAAAAAAGCGAGTAACGTTTTGTCAAGATTCGGTTCCATTGGGCGGGCAAGGGATTAAAATTACGATTAACATTGCAATCGGTCAGCCCCGGAACAGACTGGGTGGGTTTAGCCAACAGGCTAACCCTAGGGAGCAGAAGGGCTGGCTAGTCTCATTTTAGCGCTTAGTAGGGGAAAATGAAAAGAGCTTTAGTTGTGGGCATTAACTGCTATCGCAAGTTGGGCAAATTGCGAACTCCTGCTAACGATGCCAATGCGGTGGCCCAAGGACTGCGTGAAATTGGCTTTGACGAAATCAGAGGGTTGCCCTCCGCACCCCCTGAAACTGGGTTGTGGGTCGATCCAGAGAACAAGCTATTGAGTAAGGAGTTAGAAAATGCGATCGAGTGGTTATTTGCGATCGATGAGGATAAAAGCAACATCCCCGAAACCGCCCTCCTCTTTTTTGCCGGACATGGGTTGCGATATGAAAAAGGTAACAGAAGTAAAGGCTTTTTAGCGACCAGCAATTCTTCCAATAATGACAGTAAAGACAAATGGTATCAATGGGGTGTATCCCTCGTTGATTTACGACAAATATTAGAGCAAAGTCCCGTAAAACGGCAAATTGTAATTTTGGACTGCTGTAATGCGGGAGAAGTCTTTAATTATAAAGAAATTGACCCGGGAAATTCAGAAATTGTGACACGCTGTTTAATGTCAGCTTGTGCCGCGAATCAACCCGCTTTTGAACCAATAGAAGGAGAACACAGCTATTTTACCGCTACTTTATTGGAAGGCTGGCAACAATCTGAACTAATTAGCACCTACACTTTATGGGAGTATATCGATGCCAACTTTAAGTATAAGCTGCAAGATGTCAGGCGGAATGATTTAAACAACCAAGATTTGTATCAAAAGCCCAAATGTAGCAATCGAAACGGCGAACTGATCCTGTTTGCCCCAGAGGTATATCCGGGAACCCATCCAGATATTATCGAAAAAGGGTCTAATCCCTATAAAGGGTTAGAGGCATTTCAGGAAGCAGATGCCCCATATTTCTTTGGTCGCGGGCAGTTAACGATCTCCTTGGTGAATTTGATTCACGACAAACCTTTTCTCGCAGTTTCGGGCAGTTCCGGCAGTGGTAAATCCTCCGTTGTCCGGGCCGGGTTAATTCCCGAATTAAAGAAAGGCAGTACCTTTTCCGAGACAGCCACCTGGAAAATTTATGAACCCTTTAAACCCGGAAACGACCCCCTCGACAGTTTAGCGCAGGTCTTGGTGGATGAGAATCTGTCCCTAGAACAAGTCAACGCCGAACTCGCCCTAGGTGCGAAAGGATTACAAAGGCTGATTTCCCAGACCAAACGCCCTTGTGTATTAGTCGTAGATCAGTTTGAGCAACTGTTTACCCCATCTCCAAGTGAGGATAAACAGCGGCAATTTTTGGATTGCTTGTGCGGGGCGATCGATAGCGACTCCTCTCCAACTCAGGGAGATGAGGGAGAATTCTCCCTCCGGGTAGTCATCACCATCCGGGACGACTTTTTAGGCAAATGTGCCGAATATCCCCAACTGTTGAAACTGATTAACACCAATAAGGAAATTGTTGGCTCAATGAAAGAGCGGGAATTACGGGAAGCCATCAGCCTACCCGCCCAAAAAGTCGGCTGTGAAATCCCTCCCGACCTGGAAAACCTCATGGTTGCAGACGTGCAGAAATCCCCTGGCAGCCTGCCCCTATTGCAAGATCTCCTCCAACAGATGTTTACCCTACAGTATAAAGAGCGGCGACCGTTGACCGTCCAAACCTATCAAGACGATGACATAGGCGGCGTCCAAAAAGCCCTACAAAATCGAGCCAATAAACTCTATAACTCCCTTACCGACGACCAAAAGAAGATTGCCAAAAGCATCTTCCTCGAACTCACCCAACTGGTAGAAAGCACCACACCCACCGCCCGACAAGTCCGCAAATCCCAATTAACCGACCTACCCCCCTCCCCCAAACAGGTGGAAACCGTCCTCGACCAATTAGAAGCAGCGCGGTTAATCGTCACCCGGGAACTGCAAGCCAGAGGGAACAAAGCGGATAAAATCACCGTAGTCGATGTCGCCCACGAATCCCTGATGAGTAACTGGGAGCAATTAAAACAGTGGGTCAAGGAAAACCCCGAAGTCAAGCGCCAAAGAGACGAAATCCAAGCCAAAGCCCAAGACTGGGAAGACAAAGGCAAACGCCGCGAGGGATTACTCAGGGGATTAGATTTAGTTGAAGTCGAGGTATTTGAGCGAAATCATGGCAATACCTTTCCCCCGTCTGGATTGGTGCGAGAGTTTGTGCGAGAGAGTCGAGAAGAGAGCGATCGGCTGGAAAAAGAAGAGGAAGAACGACAACAGCGCGAACTAAATTTAATTAAAGAAACCCTAGAGCAAGAAAAGAAAGCCACCGAACAAGAAACCAAAGCCCGTAAAGCAGCACAAAGCCGGACAGCCGTTGCCCTCGTTTCGACATTAGTAGTCGGTGTGGTAGCAATTTTTGCCACTGTTCAACGGATAGAAGCCCAAAGACAAGCCACCATCGCCAGCTTAGGAGAAAAAGCCGCAAGAGCCAAGAATTTGCTTTCCAGCCCTCAACCTATAGATGGGTTAGTGCTGGCGATACAGGCGACGAGAGAGAGTCAAGATAAATTGGGACAAGTTCTCACTGCCTTTCACGATAGCTTACTCACCGGGATTCAAACTGTTCGAGAACAAAACCGCATCCAAGGGCATCAGGGTTGGGTCAATGCTGTAGCCTTTAGTCCGGAGGGGGAGACGATTGTTAGTGGCAGTAATGACCGCACATTGCGCTTATGGAACCAAAAGGGTGAACCAATCGGTGAATCGTCACGCCGTCATCAGGGTTCAGTCAACGCCGTAGCCTTTAGCCCAAACGGGAAGTATATCGTCAGTGCCAGTGATGATAAAACCCTGCGTTTGTGGAACCCTAATGGGCAACTGATTACTGAACTGCTTGGGCATCAGTTGCCCATTAACGCGGTAGCGATCAGTACCGACGGGGAGACGATTGTCAGTAGCAGTAACGATGGAACGGTGCATTTGTGGGACCGCACGGGAAAATGGATTGGCGAACTGCCGGTACATGAGAATATTGTTGAAGCCTTAGCCATTAGTCCCGACGGGCAGTATATCGTCAGTGGCACAGCGAGTTTATTTTCATTCGGCACTCTCCGCTTGTGGAACCGTAAGGGGCAGCTAATCAGCGAACAATTACGAGCGCATAAGGCTTCGGTTGAAGCTGTCACCATCAGTCCAGACGGGGAATATATTGTCAGTGGAGGTGCAGACAACGTTGTGCGGTTGTGGAGTTTTAAGTGGGAACTGATTGCCGAACTGCGTGGGCATAAGGGTCTGGTCTATGCCGTAGCCATCAGCCCCGATAGTCAGACCATTGTCAGTGGTAGTATGGACAACACCCTACGCTTGTGGAACCGCCAGGGGGAATTGATCCAGGTACTGCGCGGCCATCAGGACTGGATAAATGCCGTAGCTATTAGCCCGGATGGGGAATATATTGTCAGTGGCAGTAAAGACCATTCACTCCGCTTGTGGAACCATAACGAGCAACCGATGGGCAAATCAATACCCATTCATGAAGATGAGGACACCGCTAAAGCCATCAGCCCGGATGGGGAGTATATTGTCAGTGGTAGCAGTAATGACAACATCCTGCGCTTGTGGAACCACCAGGGGCAAATGATTGAGGAACTGCGCGGGCATTCAGATAGAGTCAGGACCGTCACTATCAGCCCAGATGGGGAGTATATTCTCAGTGGCAGTTATGACAAAACCCTGCGCTTGTGGAACCGCAATGGGCAAGAAATCGGGGTCTTACAAAGTCATCAGAACACAGACACAGCCTTAGCCATCAGCCCAGATGGGGAATATATTGTCATCAGCAGCAGTAACGACAATATCCTCCGCTTGTGGAACCGCGTTGGGCAAGAAATCGGGGTTTTACAGGGTCATCAAGGTAAAGTCAATGCCGTGGCTATCAGCCCGGATGGACAGACCATTGTCAGTGGCAGTTATGACAACACCCTGCGCTTGTGGAACCGTAATGCGCAACTGATTACCGAACTACGCGGGCATCAGGATGAGGTCAACGTAGTAGCCTTTAGTCCGGATGGACAGTATATAGTTAGTGGTAGCAAAGACCAAACTCTACGGTTGTGGAACCGCAATGGGCAGCCAATAGGCGAACCTTGGCGCGGACATCAGAAAGGAGTCTCTGCTGTTGCCGTTAGTCCGGACGGGGAAACTATTGTCAGCGGCAGTTGGGATGGCATCCTGCGCTTGTGGAACCGTAATGGGCAGACAATAGGCGAACCTTGGCGCGGACATCAGTATTTTATAAACGCTGTAGCCTTTAGCCCCGAGGGGGAGAGCATAGTGAGCGGGGGTAATTCCCTAGACAGTAGTTCATACACCCTGCGCTTGTGGCCTATGGGGTGGAAAAATTGGCTGCAAATCGGCTGCAATCAGTTGCAGTATCATCCTGTTCTGGTAGCACCAGAAACCGATGTTGCCCGCGAAGCAGGGGAAACCTGTCAAAAATATGCCTGGAATCAAACCGAGTCGGCACAGTTTCTCGTCCGTCAAGGCAAGGCTTTAGCCCGTGAGGGAGATATCGAGGGGGCAGTTGCCAATTTTAAACAAGCCAAAAAACTTGATGCCACTCTCAACCTTGAACCCGAGGCCGAAGCCAAACGCCTTGCGGTTCCGGTTTTGCTTGAAGCGGGTAAAGATTTTGCTGGACAGGGTGAATATAACGAAGCGGTTGCCAAATTTCAACAAGCCCTCACCCTTGACCCCACTCTCGACCTTGAACCCGAAGCCGAACGCCTTGCGGTTCCAGTTTTGCTGGCGCGGGGAGAACAAGGGGTTAAAGACAAACAGTATAAAGCAGCGGTTGAGGCTTATACTACCGCCCAGAACATCGATGCCACAGTAGAAATTTCTGCTCAAACTTGGAATAACCTTTGTTGGTATGGCAGTTTGGGCGGTGAGGCAGGGGCGGTGATGCCTGCCTGTGAGCAAGCCGTCACCCTGGAACCGGAAGATGCAGTACATCGAGGAAATCGGGGAATTGCCAAAGCACTGACTGGAGATAAAGAAGGAGCAATTCAAGATTTTCAAGCCTTTATTGAATTAAATGAGAATGAAGCAACCGACGAACAAGCCCAGGGTTATATTAATGCCCTTCGCGCTGGGGAAAATCCCTTTACCGATGCAGAGATTAAACGATTGTTAGGCGAATGAGCTTGACCTCACCCCTAGGCTCTAAATTTGCTAAAATAGCCAATCAGTTAAAAAAACTTACCTAAATTTATCGAGCTATGTCTCTACCCCTCGAACAGTACACCGTGAATTTGGCAGAAACCGGCAAGTTAGTTATCCCCGAAACCGTGCGGAAGCAACTTAACCTGCAACCGGGGGATTCCCTCACCCTAACTGTCGAAAATGATGGGAGTCTGCGCCTGTTGAGCTTACGCAAATCCGTCCAAAAAATCCAAGGAATTTTTAAAGATATTGCCCCGGGTATTAGCCTTGCAGACGAACTCATTCAAGAACGGCGTGAGGAAGTACATCGGGAGCGCGAAGCATGACTCAAAATCCTATTGCAGTATTGGATGCCTCAGCCTTACTTGCTTACCTGCAAGGCGAACCGGGTGCCGATGATGTTGCCGATGCTTTACTTCAAAAAGCAACGATTAGTGCTATAAACTGGGCAGAAACTCTCTCCAAACTGGCGGAACGCGGTCAAGATCCTGATACGGTTACCACTCAGTTGAGGGAGGGCGGTTTGCTCGATCAGGCATTAATTATCTATCCAGCAGACGAAGAACTCGCACGCGACATTGCTAAACTAAGAGTTTCCACTCGTTCATTCGGTCTTTCTCTGGGAGATAGAGCCTGTCTTGCTCTAGCATTGAAGCTACACTTGCCTGCATTGACTAGCGATATCGCGCCTGGGAAAGTCTCAGTTTAGGTGTAGAAATTAGAGTGATTCGGTAATTAGAGGACAAGGCATTGCCGTGTCCCTAGGTATATTTTAAAGAACTTTCCCTCGTGTCATGGCTGAAGCCGTGACACGGGCATTTTGCGGCTTAAGCGCCTGTAGCCGGGAGGAGGCAGAGCCTCCAAGAGCGCATTATACCAAATCCGGTTGTTAAAAGTCGGTTTTCGCTTTTAGCCCGCGCAGGCGGGCTTCGTCCGTATAGCCCCAGGCTTCAGCCTGCGGGTTTTTACAGACCTTTGACAACCGGATTCCGTATTACTTGGCAGAGCCAAGTAACGAGATGTATAATATATGCTACAATAAACTTAGAAAAATTCCCCAACAGCATCATCAGGAGGAATCAGGGTGAATACCCCAAATGCCAATTACGACCAGCCTTGGAAAGAAGCCTTAGAAGAGTATCTCGAACCCTTCTTAGCCTTCTTTTTCCCGGAAGTTCATCAGTTAGTAGACTGGAGCCGAGGATACGAATCCCTAGACAAAGAACTGCAACAAATTACCCCCACGGGGAGCAGTGGAGAGCGGGAAGGGGATAAACTTTTCAAGGTTTGGCAAAAAAACGGAGAAGAAGCCTATATCTTGATTCATATCGAAGTCCAGAGTCAAGAAGACAGCGAATTTCCCGAACGGATGTACATCTACCATTATCGGTCTTTTGATATCCATAAAAAAGTGATTAGCCTTGCCATATTAGGATGCGATCGCCCGTCATGGCGGCCCCACTCCTATAGTTATAACCTCGCAGGCTGTTCCGTCACTTTTGAATTCCCCACCGCCAAACTCCTGGACTATGAAAGTCAATGGGAGACCCTTGAAACCAGTCTCAATCCCTTAGCCTTTTTAGTGATGGCCCATTTAAAAACCCAAGCCAGCACCGGAAATGCCGAAGAACGAGAACAGTACAAATGGGAGCTAGTGCAGAACCTCTATGAACGAGGTTATACTGAAACGGACATCATCAACCTATTTCGATTACTCGATTGGATGATGACCCTACCCGAAAGCCTGCAACAAAGTTTTGACACCAAACTCAAAAACTATCAGGAGGAACGAAAAATGCCGATTCTAAGCAATATTGAACGTCGAGCAATGGAAGCTGGTCGCCAGGAAGGTCACCAAGAAGGGAGCTTAGAAAATGCCCGGAATTCGGTGCTGTTAGTATTGAGCGCCCGGTTCAATTCTGTGTCACCAGAACTGAGTGCGCGAGTGAATCAAATTGCTGATATCTCGATGCTAAGTCAACTGCTGCAACAGGCCAGTGTGGTAAGTTCGGTGGCGGAATTTGAGGCACTGATTCCCTCGAACGAACCGGAATAATAAAGATTGAATAGACTTTTCGGGACAAGGGATTGCCTTGTCCCGAGGAGAAGTAACAATCAGGAGGATTGGCGGCAATGTCATGGAATCAACTTCTGCGCTACCTCTGTCATAGTGCTTCAGGGTTCTGATTTGGGTAATTCGGAAAACTTTTGCTCTAATTCTCGATATTTCGGCACATCAATGATTGTTTCAAATTCCTGAAAGTTCACTAATTTATCAAACCCGGTGGTAGTTTGATGTTGTCTTAAATACTGGAAACAATCCTCGATCGCCTTCGTGGCTGCAAACAACCCCGACAACGCATACACCGCAATTTTATACCCCAATGCCTCTAACTCCTGCGCCGACAACACCGGCGTTTTTCCCCCTTCTATGGCATTGGCAAACAACGGCACATCCGGAAAGGCTGCGGCAATTTCCTGTAACTCTTCCACCGACTGCGGTGCCTCGATAAACACAATATCCGCCCCTGCTTCATAATAGGCGCGACCCCGGCGAATCGCTTCCCCTAACCCTAACGGGGCTCTGGCATCGGTGCGTCCGACAATCACCAATCCACTCTCACCTCGTGCCTGGACTGCGGCGCGAATTTTTTGGATATGTTCCTCTGCCGGAATCACCCGTTTTCCTTGAAAATGACCGCACTTTTTCGGCCATTCCTGGTCCTCTAAAATCACGCCAGCAATTCCCTGTTGTACGGCATCAGTGACAGTTCTAATCACATTCAGGGGATTACCATAGCCGGTATCGATATCGGCAACCACAGGAATATTCACCGATTGTGCGATGCGGCCCACACTGTATAACATTTCCGTAGCGGTGAGGAAGCCGTAATCGGGTCGTCCTAGGGTGGAGGCGGAGATGCCGAATCCGCTGGTGAAGACCATTTCAAAACCGGCGCGTTCGGCGAGTTGGGCGCTGATACAATCATAAATCCCCGGAACGACGAGCATTCCGGGGCGTTTCAAGAGTTGGCGCAGAGTGTGAGTTGAGTTCATGATTTGAGAGCCGATCGCAAGCAACATGAACCCTATTTTAGACGCTGAGTGCCTCAGATAAATAATCGGCTGCTGCCTCTACGATCGCGATCGCATTTTCATAGACCATCCGCGTCGGTCCGAGAACCCCCACACTCCCCACCGGCACCGTTCCCCGATGATAGGTTGCCGAAACCAGGGTACAGGTTCTAATCGGTTCCAGGGGATTTTCTGCCCCAATTCGCACTTGCACTCGCCGTCCGGACCCCTCCGGTGCAGGGGGTTCAAAAATCAACGGCAGGAGTTGGTCCTGTTCTTCTTCCAGCAGTTGAATCAGAGTCTGGACTTGAGCCAATTCACAAAATTCCGGTTGTCTCAACACTTCCGAAACCCCACTAATCAAAATTTGAGTTTTGCCTGGGGTTTGAGCACGGACGGCTAAATCCTGTAACCAATGACTCAAAACTTCCGCATACTGCTCAAATTCTCGTCCTAATTCACTCCAATCTAGGGCGGATAATTGGGCGAGGGTTTGTCCGCGTAGATGGTTATTTAAGAAATTTGAGAGGATTTGCAACTCGCGATCGACGATTTCCTCATCGGCGAGGGAGTCATCTGGGGACTCGGGAAGTTCCATGACAGCAGATTGGGTTTGATAGTTATCAATCACCACCACAATCATAATTTTGCGCGGTTCGATCTGGATTAACTGCAAATGCCTCAGACAAGCGGTGTGAGTCTGAGGCATTGTAATTAAGGCGATATATCCGCTGAGGGCCGCCAAGATTTGAGAAGCCCCTCTGAGCACCGCTTCAAAGGCCCAATTTTCTAACTTCAGGCGATCGCTCAGGGCCTGTTCTACTTGTCGCGAGATGCCATCATCCGGTTTAATCAGCTTATCCACATAAATGCGATAACCGGAATCTGAAGGAATTCGTCCGGCAGAAGTATGGGGTTGATAGAGTAATCCAGCTTTTTCTAACCACCCCATTGCATTGCGAATGGTGGCGGGACTGACGCTTAAATTATATTCATCCACTAAAGTTTTAGAGCCTACAGGTTCGGCAGTGGCGATATAGTGCCGGACAGTCGCCCATAAAACATATTGTTGTCGTTCGTTAAGGTTCATTTGCACAAATATGGGAGCCAAAGCCAAATGTAATCGGTTTTAAAAACTGAGCGGTTATCAATTGAAAAGGGACTTGTGGAAATCAGCAAGAGCGAGAACTGCGCCCATTGTTGGGTTCCGTCAGAGGAATCCGGACTAGGTAGAATATAGCGACGTTTACCCTGAAATTCTGCTGCTGTCGTTACAGGTTGGGAGAAGGTTCACCCTATTTTTGGACGGATTTCCATCGGATTTAGATTCTATTTTAGTTTAAAAAGGTGCGGGATGGGGGTTAGGGACCCTGGAATAGGCGGGTCCCGCAGGGGGAGGGTGGTGGTTGGTATCGGGGGGTAGTTGGCCGATCCCGGAAGGTTCAAGTGCGATCGCCCCAGGGAAGGGGCCGAGACTGCACCGGAGGGCCTCGCGGGATTAAGGCAGTTCTACCGAAGTGGGTTTAGCAATGTGAGGCAGACCCCAGCCGAGTTTTTCTCGGAGAACATGGAAAAATTCCGGGGGATTAATCCGGATAAATTTAGCCGAGTAGGGCGATCGCTGAACTCGCACCTGGTCCTCGGGGAGTACATAACACCCGGCATTCCCATCCACCACCATCACCAAACGATTGGTATTCGCCGGAAAAATCGTCACAGGTTCAGTATTGGCAAACACCAAAGCCCGAGACGCGAGAGAATGGGGACAAATCGGCACCAGTTGTAACACCGGGACATCCGGCGTGATCACCGGACCCCCAGCCGAGAGTCCATAAGCCGTGGAACCTGTGGGAGTGGAAATAATCACCCCATCTGCCGCAATATCTACCGGCGCATGGCGTCCCACTTCAATTTCAAAGTGACACATACAGGTGAGGGGTTCCCGGTGTAAGACCATTTCATTCAGGCAAAGCGCCTCCCAGACAACGGTATCGTCTCGGATCGCCTGCACCGTGACCATCGTCCGTTCTTCGATTTGATAGTTCCCCGCTAACACCTGTTCCATTGCTTCGGGAAGTTGGTTGAGATAGGTTTCCGTCAGAAACCCCATGTGGCCCGTATTGACCGTTAACAAGGGAATGCCGCAGCTTGCCACCTGCCGAAATGCGGACAGCACAGTGCCATCGCCTCCCAACACCACCGCGAAAGACATTTCAGCGTTAAATCCAGGAGGGGTGAGCTGTTCGACGGTGGTATGACAGACGGGCTTATCTAGGTCAGAATAGCCTAGAATGCCGCCCATGCCGGTGGCGAGAGCAACTTCCCAACCCAATCCAATCAGCTTGTCTCTCCATTCTTCGGCAGCGCGACAAGCTATGGGTTTAACATCGTTGTAAATAATGCCAGCTTTGGGCACCGCGCTCAAGTCCTGCTAGTGGGTTATTGATTGCCAGAGTTAGGGATGGAATCACATTCTTGGTGAGTCACCGCGAATGCACGGGGCGGATGAATGGCATCAGGGATGCCAAATAGCCCTGTGAAACTAGAGTCTGAACAAAGCTATGCCATTTGTCAAGAGCCTTCAGGCGATCGCCCTCCACAGGCTAGTTCCTTTGACGGGGCTAACCCTACGGGAGGGGTTAAAATGGGACTCGGCGTTTGGACTGCTTCTTGGTTTTGCTCTGTTCGTAATCTAATTCTTTCAACTTCTTTAAAATTCGGCTGAAATACTCTCTCAGGTAACATTCTACGGTGGTCGTGTCCTTGGGGTCCAATCCAAAAACAGGATACACCTCATCCATATTGGCGGTTAGGGGTTTCTCGGAGGCGAGCACTTCAGCAAATGCCAAGCGATCGGCTACATTCCACCCCCATTGGAAAAATCGTACCACCCGGCGAAATCCCCGCAGGACACCCAACGGCATTCGCGTCACCTTGGCTTTTTCCCCCGAGAGTCGTTCGCACAGGTCGATAATTTCCTGGGGAGTCCAAGGACGAGTCCCCACTACGGGAAAAACTCCCTTGGAGGTTTCAGGGACTGACAAGGCCCGCACTGCAAATTTAGCAATGTCCTGGGTATCCATATAGGCAATGGGCGCAGTCTGGTTAGTCACCCAGACTGCTTGATTGTCCAAAATCGGGATGGCGTATTGAGAAATCAACCCTTGCATGAAGCCCGCTAATTGCAGGATTGTGTAATCTAATCCCGATTCAGCTAAATAGACTTCTGTGCAGCGTTTGATTTCCATTAAGGGGACTTCTGGATACTGGTCCGCTTCCAGAATCGAAAAGAAGATATACCGTTCGACCCCGGCTTTTTTGGCCGCTTGAATGAGCGCCACCTTACCTTCCCAGTCCACTTGTTTAATGCTCAGAGAATCGGTGGGCCGATTCGTCGCTGCATCAATAATCGCCGTCACCCCTTCGAGGGCAACGGGCAAGGTTTCTGGATCGCATAAGTCTGCGCGGACCAACTCAGCGCCCCATTCTTTTAAAAAGGCCGCTCTTTTGAAACTGCGTACTAAACAACGTACCTGGTATCCCTCGTCTAAGGCGCGACGGGCAACCTGTCTGCCTAGGGTACCAGTGGCACCGACAACCAATAAGCTCATCCAGGATTGTTTGACGAAATTTTAACTTTTATGAAATTTTATCAGAGATTCCTGAGATTTCTGAAGGAAATTCGTTACAAATCTGAACAATTTTGACCGATTGCGCTAAAAAACTTAAAGAATCGAGGGCAATCGGGTCCCTACTCCCTTAAAAATGGAGCCATCTCCAGTTCCCCCTCTTTTCTAAGGGGCGAGGACCTGGGACGCCGGTACAGTATTAGGGGATTGCAAAATATAAATCCTCCAAACGTTCAACTGAAAGGAAGGTATG
>NZ_JAMXOT010000337.1 GCF_024220515.1 Oscillatoria sp. HE19RPO | reverse complement strand
CAATCTATTCATTTGCTGACGGTTGATGGAGTTAAAAAAATCACCTATTTAACTGATGAGCGGCGATGGATCCTTCAGTTCCTAGGGGCCTCCTGCCAGAAATATTATTTACTGACTTGATCAAACCTGCGGAATGTGGGTTACATATATATCCGTGCTTTTTTAATAATTTTTGAATAACGGTTACGCTGACTGTTATGCCATGAACTTTCAGTCCTTCAACTATTTCTTTTTGCGTGAGATTAGTCCATTTAATTTTTTCATCCATTGGGCTGCCTGCTGTATAAACTTTTAAGACTTCTAAAAAAGTTTCATTCAACCCAGGTAGGAGAGACTCGCTAGTTTTTCTTCCTCCTCCTTTTCGACGAATTCTTTGTTGATTAAAAGTAGTGTCTGATTCACTTTTTAATTCTTTAATGCCTTTGGCTATTGTATTTCTGTCTGCTCTCAAAATTCGGGATATGTAACTAATTCCACCATTCCCAAGTTTTTGGGCTTCTATTGCTGCATATCTTCGCCGATCCTTTTCGGACAAAGATTGATAAAATTTCTTCATCTGAGCAGTAATTTCAGAAGAATAATACATAAATTCACCTAAAGGAAATGACTGAAAGCAATCCATCAATTATCAGCAAAATAAACAAGGTTGACATCGAATAGGGATGATTTTTGACCCCAAGAATAAAATGTCAAATACATTGATATTCACTCATTTGTTTATTATACCTTATTTGTGTTATTAAATTTTCATTCCTTAGTTCTAGGCCGCAATAACGTCAATGGAGAGTTTTGGGCTATTGTCAGTGACCAAAAGACCACCCTACAAACCTTTCAGGAATATGGAATGCGTTTTGATATTGAAGAAAATTTTTTAGATGACCAATCTAATGGCTGGAATATTCAACGCTCTGAAATCCGTTCGGTCTGTGCCTTATCTCGCTTGTGGTTTATATTGGCTGTGGCCACTCTCTATGTTACGGCTCAAGGGGTAGCAGTAGTTGTTGAAGGTAAGCGTAGGTGGGTAGACTGTCATTGGTTTCGGGGTAATAGCTATTTCCCGATAGGATGGGAATGGGTGAAAACTGCTTTAGTGAACCGATGGAGCCTGAGAAAGCTCTGTTAAATTCACCAGCCATCATGATCCGGATCCAGTAATGGCATCCCGTAAGCAACATGAGCAACGGCTCTATCGGCTTGAGTTCAAAATCCAAACGTACCAATATCCGCTTCAATAGTTTTGTCAGTCAACCAGTTTGGACGCAGTGTGTCATCCCATTTCACTGATAAATAGTTACGAGAGTTCAAGCCAGACATTCAGTTTCCTTAGCCTTGGGTGATTGGCAGTGGTCTCGATTGTGGTGTTGGGCTACCTCGGGGAGCCTTCCTTACCCCGCTTCAGTCCTAGGGTCGTGATTCCTAAAACTGGGGGTGGCTATCGCCGTTGCACCTGATGGGTATGTGTAACAAAATTTATTACAATACTCATCAGAACCCTGTGCCGTCCTACCTTGGGTCACCAATTAGTGACCCATTTGAACACGCATAGACAGTTATGAGGTAATCTCGGATTGGTTCCTTTATCTTAGCCAAGGGGTTAAGAACCTCACTGGGAAGTTATTTCAGGCATTTCAGCCTTATTTCATTCCCAAACGTTTCGCACTATCACTCCTAATTTTACCTGCGGAATGTGGGTTTCATCTAAATCGCTCAATATCTTGCCCCATTCTCCCCCTCAAAAAACCCGTTTCCTATCACGAAAACGGGTGAGAAATCAGGGGGGGTTTCAATCTTTACCATACCGGACACAGACCCAGGGGTTTAACTCACCTGGGCCGTGCGCTGTTCTAAAGGAACCTCGAAGCGATCGCCCGGTTTGGGGTCGATCGCCCGAGTGGAAATCTCGTGCTTGGCCAACAACGAGCGAAAATCTTCAATCGTTCCTTGCTCGCGAATCAAAGACATTAACAGCCCCTCAAAGATCACATCCCCTCCCGCTGCTGTGGGTAGCATCACTTGGGGTTGCAACATTTTAGCCAGTTCTAAAGCACTTTCTTTCCCTTTAATAATTGACCCGACCAGGGGCAGGGATAAATCAACAATGGGGGCGAGCGCTACATCAATGGGTCCTTCATTTTTCAGAGTCGAAGAATGAGACCCGTGAGGTTCGTAATACAGACTCGTCCCCGTTTCTAAATCCCGGAGAATATAGGCATTTTCCACCAGGAAAGGTCCGATGGGTGACCCGGGAATCGCCTTAATTTCCAGTTGATTTCCCAGGGAAAAACTTTCCCCATGTGCCAGGGGGGTGATTTGAGTATAATTCAACTCCTGGACTATCTTGGCTGCATTCACCGAAGCGACAACGGGAATATCTCGATCCAGTTGTTTTAAGGTGGGCGGATGTGCATGGTCTTCCAAACCCTGGGACAGTAAAATCAGATCGATATTATCCGGGATGGGGCGTTCCCTGCGGCGATCGCTTTTGAACAACCAAGGTTGGTTTCCAAATACCAATGGACCCACCAGCCACGGGTCAAGTAGGATCCGCTTAGAGGCTAATTCAATCAGCCACGAATTACTGTCTAACCAAGTCAAATACATAATCCGAACAATCTTATCTTATTGATAACGCCTGTCAATATTTTACGCCTTTGTTAAAATTGCTGCTCAGATTTTCAGGAATTGTCTCGGCATAGGGGCTGGCATCAAATTGACGGGACTGCAATCCAATCACCCCTTCTTAAACCCTCGCTTCTAGCGCCGAGGGAGGAGTGGGGTTGGGGAGGGTGAGGGATGTTCTTTGTCAGTTGGCGATCGCCAACCCTCATCCTCTCACCGAGCTATCAGATCAGGGGCGCTTAAGATAGAAAATTGATGAATGAAAACCCAGCTCGTCAATTATCCGTTCCAGCCTGTCGGGAGTGTTCCAAAGGGGGAGACTGAACGAACCCCCGATCGTCCCTAGAATCCATAGCCCTTTTCTTAGCCGCGATCCCTGCTCAAAAATATTCGATCCCTGTTTGTTTTTCCCCTAATTTTTTCTGGCGATCTCCTAGGCCCAAGAACGCTCATAGCGCAATGGTTTTCAGGCGGGGGTCCTAAAAATTCATCCAGATTTAGGACTCAAATCACAGCCAAACGGAGCTTTAAATCACAAATTGACTTGATAAAATACCCGATAATTGGGATAATAAAGTTAAAGAAATCATTACGTTTTCACGAGGGGAGAAAATGGTAATTCAGGGAAATTTCTACAAATTGACAATTTCAGAAATTTTTTGTCAAATCTGGCGCTCCGGAAAAATCACTTACCTAGAACGCTGGGGTTTAATGAGTGCGCTGCTCAAGGATTCACTAACGGAAGATGAAATGGACGCCATCAACCGCCTGCTTCATGCAGTCCGACGGGGATGGTTACGAGTTGAAGAGTAAACGCGCTTTGACAAGCGCCCGTTGTTATTCATGCCGCGATCGTCCAGATGAAGGGTGGTTAAACAGTAATCTGGGATCCATCTAAACACCAAGAAATTTTGGACTTGTAACGATTGGTTAGCAGGAGAGCCAGATCGGGTTTCTCCAGTGTCTAAGGTATATTTTGGATTTTTTGACAACCTAAACCCCCGCATCATGATGCGCCGGTAGACGGAAAGCGCTCCTGACTTTAGAACCGACACAGCCTGGAGCGTCCAAAGCATACCGACTGCCGTATCCCGATCAACTCCGATACTCTAAAACCCGAGAACCGCCTATTGTTCGGACATTGTTCCCCTCTGACGGTTTTTTGTGTTCCATTCAAGACGTCACCGATCCAGTGCGTTCTCCTCTTTCTCCACAAGGTAAACGCACAGAGTAAAATTCAGTGGTCAAGAAATTTAAGACTGAGGTATTTTACTGGGCATTTTTATGGGGCGATCGCCCGTTCTCCTTCTCAAAATGACGGCTCTCAACAAGATGCCTTTCGCCCAAAATTTGGGATTGAATGCTATCCCCGGCACCAAAACAGGGATTCTCCCTGACCTCACCGAATTAAATCACTCCAATCCGAAACCCAGTTTCAGCCCTGAATTGGTTGTCAACTCCCCCAAATTTTGTCAAGAAACCGGGTTGCTAACCGCTACTGGACTCGCATTTTAGGTGCGAGGTTTTCCATTGGGTTGAATTACCCCTTTTAACGTGGCTCCGCGAAGGTTAACATTAACCACATTGGCTTGAGAGAGGTTCGCACCAGAAAGATTGGCTTTTGTCAAATCTGCATCCATCAAATGAGAGCCCATCAGATTCGCCTCACTCAAGTTCGCTGCACTCAGATTTGTTTGAATCAGATAAGCGCCACTTAAATTAGCCAGACTCAGTTCAGCACCACTGAGGTTCGCGCCGGTGAGTAGTTTATGACTCAAGTCAACTCCGGTTAAATTGGCCCCACTAAAGTTAATCCCACTTAATTGGGCATCCTTGAGGCAAACTTCGGTCAAATCTGTTTGGCTAAGGTTGGCTTTGCTGAGATTCGCACCACAGAGGTTTGCTTCGCGAAGATCTGCTTTGGTTAAGTTCGCCCAATTGAGATGAGCTTGAGTGAGGTTGGCTTGCTTGAGATTCGCACCATTGAGGTTGGCATGAGTTAGATCGGCGAGGTTCAAGTTGCTTTGCTTGAGTTTGGCACCACTGAGGTCCGCTTGACGCAGGTTGGCTTCGGTTAAATCGGCTTTATTGAGGCTCGCCAGACTCAGATCGGCTTCTCGCAGATCCGCAGATTTCAGATTCGTTCCGATTAAATAGGTTTGGTTGAGTTTGGTGTTCTGGAGGATGGCACCACTGAGGTTGGCTCCGCTCACATCGGCATTGGTGAGGATAGCTCCGGTGAGGTTGGCCCCACTGAGGTCGGCCCAATTCAGGTGAACTCCTGCCAAGTTGGCTCCCGCCAAGTTGGCTCCGGTGAGGTTGGCTCCACTGAGGCTGGCTCCGCTTAAATTGGCTCGACTCAGATTGGCTCCGCTCAAGTTGGCTTTGGTGAGACTGGCTCCACCTAAGTACACGCCACTGAGGTTCGCTCCGCTTAAGTCGGCTTTAGCGAGGCTCAGACGATTAAAATCTCTGGTTCCTCCGGCGTATTGCTGGAGGAGTTCTTCTTTGGAGAAGCTAAGTTTAGGTGCGCTAAGGAGGTCCGCCGTCATAGCTTAAATACTTTCTTATAATTATTTAATCTTTCTATTAGAATCTTACTCAAATTTACGGAGTCTGCGAAACCGAGTATTTCCTGAAGTATCATTACGTTTTGTAACAGACTCCCTCCAACTGATTTCGGTGGGTTAAATTCTGATGATTTTCCATGAGATTGGACGAATCATTTGAACCGAATAAATGTCGAAAAGCCTTACATTCAAAGGGTTTTACCTCCATTTTTCTCTGATAAAATAATTTTAGAGACCCAGGAACAGAGTGCATCAGTCTGGGGATAGGTTTGGTTTAAAAAAATAATCTAGGTTGCCGGAGCATTTCGATCGCCCTCCAAAAACGAACGATCGCCCAAGGTTACGGTCTTTTTTTTCTCGTTGACAGGAGTTCATTTCATCGGCTGCATTTTCCACATACTTAGAAATTTCCGAGAATTCTCGGTTGACAAGTCAAACAATCTAGGGTAGAAGCGTCTAAAAAAATAGACGAGAAATTCAGGAGGAAATGCCCTAGTCGGGGATTTGAACCCTGGACCATTCCTGCCCGATAATAAACCCCGGAAGTCCAACCCTTGAAAAACCCAGGAGAAAAAATGACGTTAACCCCTTCAACCATGCTGGCACTGGGAACTCCAGCACCGAATTTTCAACTCCCCGATGTGGTAACCCAAAAGACGATCTCCTTGGAAACCTTTGGGGATAAGACCGCACTGGTTGTGATGTTTATCTGTCAACATTGCCCCTTTGTCAAGCACATTCAAGAAGAACTTGCCAATATTGGCTCTTATTATCACGATCGCTCCGTGGGAATTGTAGCCATTAGTTCTAATTCCGTGGAGACTCATCCCCAGGATGCGCCGGAACATCTGAAGGCAATGGCGTTAACCTTAGGATTTTCCTTTCCCTATTGTTACGATGAAACCCAACAAGTGGCGATCGCCTATACCGCCGCTTGCACCCCGGATTTTTTTGTCTTCGATCGCAGTCGCCGCCTCGTGTATCGGGGTCAACTGGATGACAGTCGTCCGGGGAATAATCAACCCGTGACGGGAAAAGACTTGCGATCGGCGATCGATGCGGTATTGGCGGGAAACCCCATCCCGGAAGACCAAAAACCTAGCATTGGCTGCAATATTAAATGGAAACCGGGCCATGAACCGGCCTATTATGGGGCATGGTAAGAACCGCTTTCACGAGGGCAGGGAAATCCCCTGTCCTTTAGGAGGAACAGCCCTGAAACAACGACTAACAAACCCGGCAATTCTCATTTTGGAAATTCAACTGCTATTGGGTGGTTGGTCTAACTCAAGTCCTTCAAGCATAAAGCTCAGAAGGTGATCCCAACTGTCGAAGTACAGATAACGGGTTAACGCGGTGCAAATCATCAAAGAAGGTTTGGCGCTTCGGCAAGTGCACTCGTAGCAACTGGTACTTGTCATCGAGCAACTCCAGCAGGGTATGGAAGAGCAGGGAGAGGATGCTGAGGGTCCCCAGCAATGAGGAAAGATGCTGCAAGACAAGCCCAAAATTGTGTCCCTTGATGGTAGCCTTTGGTCTTGAGGGTGTTGTTATTCTCATTCTCAACTGGACATCGGGTTCGCCCTGCTAAAACCACGTCTGCTACATTGTCATTGCTCAGAGGATAACTCGTGGCAAAGGAGT
>NZ_JAMXOT010000336.1 GCF_024220515.1 Oscillatoria sp. HE19RPO | reverse complement strand
CTGGTTAGGAGAACCCCACCCTAACCCTCCCCTTGCTAAGGGGAGGGGACCGGATGTGCAGTTAAGCGTAAAAAACTTAGTCTTGTAAGGGGGGGTGAGGTCCGTTTTTTCCTAGTGCCCCTCTAAGTTCTGTATAAATTCCCCTGCCATGTTAGACGGATTAATTGAACCGCTTCAATATAGTTTTATGCAACGATCGCTCATCGTAGCGATTTTAGTGGGCTTGATTTGTGCTGTGGTTGGCAGTTATTTAATGGTCCAGCGTCTGGCTTTATTAGGAGATGCGATCGGGCATTCGGTCCTCCCCGGATTGGCAGTCGCTTATGGAATTGGGGCGAATATTTTTGTGGGCGCTTTTATTGCCGGGGTCCTCAGTACCGTGGTGATCGCCTGGATTAGAACGCGATCGCCCATTAAAGAAGATGCCGCAATGGGAATTGTTTTATCTTCCTTTTTTGCCTTGGGCATTACTTTAATTACCCTGATTCAAAAGGACGAAAAAATTGACCTCAATCATTTTTTATTCGGCAATATTCTTGCCGTTACCTCAGAAGATGTAAAAACCACCGCGCTGATTGCATTTTTAACCCTCGCGGTGGTTTTTTTACTGTACAAAGAACTGTTGTTTTACACCTTTGACCCCTTGGGCGCTCAAGCCGCAGGACTTCCGGTGAATTTGCTCAATTTTGGGTTAATGGTTTTGATTGCCCTGACTGTTGTCGCCAGTATGAAAGCGGTGGGAGTGGTGCTGGTTTTGTCCCTGCTGATTGCCCCTGGTGCTACAGCCTATTTATTGGTGCCTCGCCTCCATCAGGTGATGATTGTCGGGGCGCTGATTGGCATTGTTTCGAGTGTCTCGGGAATGTATTGGAGTTTTTATCAAAATATCCCCTCCGGTCCGGCGATTGTGTTAGTGGTTTCTGGGTTTTTCCTGTTAGCTTTGCTGTTGAGTCCAAGTCATGGAATTTTAACTCATCCTCGGGCAAAAGGGGAGACTTCGGCATTTTTGCAGGAAATCAAAGGGTTGTTTCGCTAGGGCAAACTAGCCGGGTTGGGGTTAGGGTTCTAAGTCTTGTAAAATTTGATTGATTTGTTGGACTGCTGCGAAATTATTGCGAATTTCGTATAAGTCTCGGGCGGTTTTCAATGCGGCAATAGCTTCGGGAAATTGATTTTGATTTAAGAAGGCAATGGCTAAATTAAAATGGCTATCGGGTTCGTTGGGATAGCGGGCGATCGCCTCTCTAAAAACGGTAGTGGCTTCGTCGATTCTCCCCAAGGAACCCAAGGCACTGCCGAGGTTATTATAGTATTCGACATTGCCGGAATTCAGGGCAATGGCTTGTTCAAAGGCGCTCACAGCTTCTGAGAATTTTCCCAGTTGAGCGTAAGTAATTCCCAGGTTATTGTAGGCGGTATCATAATCGGGATAGAGGGCGACTGCTTGTTCAAAAGCTGCTACGGCTTCGATAAATCTTCCCTGACTCGCTAAATCATATCCCTGGTTATTGTAAGCTTCTGCCTGTTCTAAATCGGGTGGGAAATTGCTCTGACTCACGGGAGGCAGAGTGGCATGGGAGAAACTAGGCATCGCGGTTACCATGACTAAACCCGCTAGTCCACCGGCGAAGAAATGTCGAATCATGAGTGATTAATTTTTTCTAATCTTGTGTAGATGATGACTGAACCAGCACTCAGCATTTAAGGGAGTGCCTAGTCTGATGGCTAAATCAAGCCTTTCTCTAATTTCTTCACCGGGGAGGGTTACCATTGCGGGGACAAATTGCGGTAACATTACAAAAGTTAACATTTTGCAGAGAAAATACCCAGGACTAGGGATTATGAGCGTACAAATCGGAGATACCGCCCCAGATTTTAGTTTGCCATCTCAAACCGGGGAAACCGTTAAACTCAGCGATTTTCGAGGGAAATCTAGTGTGGTGCTCTATTTTTATCCAAAAGATGATACGCCCGGATGCACGAAGGAATCTTGCGCCTTTCGGGATAGTTATGAACAGTTCAAACAAGCGGGGGCCGAGGTAATCGGGGTCAGCAGCGATTCAGCGGATTCTCACCAAAAATTCGCCAGTAAGTACAGTCTGCCGTTTACCCTGTTAAGCGATCGCGATAAAGCCCTTCGCAAACTCTATGGGGTCCCCTCAACCTTGGGACTCCTCCCCGGGCGCGTCACCTATGTGATTGATAAACAGGGCGTTGTCCGCCATATCTTCAATTCTATGATGAATTTTGAGGGTCATGTGGAAGAGTCTCTCAAAACTCTGAAAGGAATTTAACCGGGATCGCTCACTTTGAGGGAGGTCACCCTTAAAAAGGGGGACTTTTTGAATTCGGCAATACCTCGTCTATTGTAGGGCGATTCGCGAATCGCCCCTACATTTACGGTTTTAAATTACATAGTGCGGAAGTTCTAATCCGCAATTCAGTTGGGGTTATAATGCACCTAATGGTAGCATAAAGATAGAAAAAATTACCTATCCTCAAGAGGGATTTTTCTCAAAATTATCCTAAAAATTATTATGCCTAACTGCTGAGATGACCGGTCCTTTCCCAGGGAAATCTCCGACTGGCGAGAGAGGGCAACTGGGCTAGGAACATGAAAAGATAGAGTTATTCCGGACCGTTCTTTCTTCCGCCAGAGAATTGAAATGAGCGAGTCCAGATCGCGACTCTTTCCATCCCCGGTGATTACCCCCAGGAGACCCTCTGAAGATTACCATGCGACAACGGATTTTAGCAAGTGCAGCCGTCCTTTTTTCTGTTTTAATTCCAGGTCCTGTTATGGCAGCCAACTTTAGCGAGATATATGTTTTTGGTGACAGTCTCTCCGATACGGGGCAGTTGTTTGAACAGTCCCAAGCTCAATATCCCCCCAGTTCCTTGTACTTTGAGGGACGGTTTTCTAATGGTCCCGTGTGGGTAGAATATCTGGCGGGAGAGTTAAATATTCCGTTTAATCCGGATACGAATTTTGCATACGGGGGGGCGACGACTGGGGAAATGAATCGGAATGAAACCCCCTCGCGAGGACTGTTGGATCAGGTGAATCGCTTCCAACAAACCCAAGATTCAGCAGACCCTAATGCCCTTTATATTGTCTGGGCGGGACCCAACGATTACCTAGGAAATCAGGAGAGAAATACCAATCAACCTGTGTCGAATGTTTCTGAGGCGATCGCCACCCTAGCAGCAATGGGCGCTCAAAATTTTCTGGTGCCGAATCTGCCGGATTTAGGAAGTTTACCCGGAACTCGAAATCGTCAAAGTTCGGTGCAGTTAAATGAGTTAATTCGGCTGCATAATCAGAAATTATCCCAGTCTTTGCAACAGTTGAGCAGCCGCCTGGGTTCTGATGTGGAAATCATTCCCTTAGATGTTAATGAAATTTATAATCGGGTGTTGGACAACCCGGCGAATTTTGGCTTTGAAAATGTTACAGAACCTTGTCTGAATCAACAACGGGGGATGATTTGCCAAAATCCCAATGAATATCTATTTTGGGATGATATTCATCCCACAACTTTGGCCCATGAAAAACTCGGGGTCTACGCTTCTCAGCTATTAGAAAACAGCGAAGCAGCGATCGGTCCAGATATGAGTTCGCTGAAGGAAACAGTCGAAGTCCCGACCCTGGAGGTGGAGAAACCGCTTAAATCCCCAATGCCTGCTCAAATTGGCCCGAATCCCTAACCCCTGGTAAAACCCCCAGGACCAGAAACCGGGTTTCTCTCATAAATTTTG
>NZ_JAMXOT010000033.1 GCF_024220515.1 Oscillatoria sp. HE19RPO | reverse complement strand
CCCAGGCTTAATGAAGCCGGAAACGACTGAAGTCGTTACTACAAACTTAAGAGGGTTCCGGGTTCGTGGTAACGACTTTAGTCGTTATTTCCCCAGGCTTAATGAAGCCGGAAACGACTGAAGTCGTTACTACAAACTTAGGTAGCAATTTGACAAGAGAATTGTGCAAGAGGAGCATATTGTGACCGACTGAGCATCGGTTACAAGATGCTCCCATTGATGTATGTGAACGGGTCCAATTCATTTTAAACTGCGGATATACCTAATGCTTTCCGATTCTCACAAAACCTGCACTGTACAAAGATAGCACTTATGAACTTGCCAGAATTTGAGTATTTAATTCGCAAAACGGTCACCTATTTGGATTTTCACAGCGATGATGCCTCCAAGGAATTAAACGCACAGTGGCAACAGGTACTCGGGGAGATTCAGCGCCTCAAACGACAGAAACAGCAGGAAAAATCCCGTCGCAGTCCCAGCAAACCGCCCAAACCCGAGTAAATTCCTGGAATTTTCAAAAAAAACCCTGGTATTATTGCTCATCACCGATGTTATTCGCAGATTCCGATCCAGACGGGTAGCGATCGCAGCCCGATCCGACCTAAGATCGAGAAGAAAACCAGTAACAGCGACAGAAATTGTGAGTGATTCGACTCTAGAGAAAATTCTCGACTTGGCAAAATCTCGGGTAGACTCTGCCGAGGTTTACTATGTCTCCAGTCAAGATACCCCGATTGAATTTGAAAACAACCGCCTGAAATCCCTGCAAACCAAAGCCCTGCAAGGGGTCGCCCTGCGGGTGATTTCCAAGGGTAAAATTGGCTTTGCCAGTTCCACGGACCTCACCCGCCTGGATGATTTAGTCGATGCTGCCGTCCAAACCTCGAAAATTGGGGACAGTGCCGAATTTGAGTTTGCCAGTAACCTGCATCTGTCCTCCCCAACTTCAGAATTTCAACCCCCAACCACCCAGGAATTGCTGGAAGTCGGTCGAAATCAAATTGAGCAAGTTCACGGTTACAACCCCGATATTCTGGTAGATGTCAGCTTTCATGTTCGCAGTGGGACGGTCAAAATTATGACCAGTCAAGACTTGTATGCCACGCGATCGAGCCAGATTATGAGTTCCAGTCTGAGTGGTAACTTGGTCAAAGGGGAAGATTTCCTGCAAGTTTATAGCTATGATGTCGCCCGCGATCGCCTGCCGGACTTCGATCGCCTCCTCAAAGACATCCTCAGAAAATACCAACTCGCCGAACGTCCCGCCACCATCACCAGTGGTTCCTTCCCCGTCTTCTTTACCCCGAGAGCGGCAGCGAGTACCCTAGGCAGTCTCTTCGATACCATCTTATCCGGTCAAGCGGTGGTGCAAAAGGCATCCCCCCTCATGGATAAAGTCGGCGAAAAAGTATTCGATGAACGTCTGACCCTGTTTGAAGACCCCACTCTCGGCCCCTCCGCTTGTGAATTTGACGATGAAGGCACCCCCACCAGTCCCAATACCCTGATTGAAAACGGCGTAGTGAACGGGTTTTACTGGGACCGACGCTGGGCCGCCCGTGCTGGTTTACAATCCACCGGGAACGGGTTTCGCGGTGGATTGTCGCGCCCGGGACCCGATTTGGTCAATCTCTGCGTGAATCCCGGGAATACCTCCATTGCTGATTTAATTGCTGGCGTGAAAGAAGGATTGATTGTTGAGCAAGTGCTCGGTGCTGGTCAATCGAATCAACTGGCGGGGGAATTTTCGATTAACTTAGATTTAGGGTATAAAATCGAAAATGGCGAGATTGTTGGGCGAGTAAAAAATACAATGGTTGCCGGGAGTATTTTTGAAGCCTTTGACCATTTAGTAGATTTTAGTCAGGAACGGGACTGGGTAGGCGGCGGTGCATTATTGCCGAGTATGCTGTTTGGGAAACTGGGAGTTTCTGCCAGACAAGGTTAAATTTCTGGTTTTGTAAAAAATGAGTTAATCAATTGACCGGAGGGAGATAAGTTTGTGAATTTAGCACTTTTTGGGAGGATGGTCCGGGAGTGGATTTGGGGGAGTATGAGGCGATCGCCAGTCTGGATTGTCCTGTTACTGGTCCCGATGTTGCTCACCGGCTGTGTGGAATATGATGTGGGGATTAACTTTGAGAGTCAAACTCACGGAGAAATTGTCCAACATATCCAACTGGGAGAACGGCTGAAAGCCTTTAGCAGTTCTACCGCGCAAGCCTGGTTAGAGAGTATTGAACGGCGCACTCGCCAATTGCACGGGCAGGTTAAGCGCAGTTCTGACCGAGAAATTACGGTGAAAATTCCGTTTAATAATGGGGCGGAATTAGTAGACAAGTTCAACCAATTTTTTAATCCCGCTGATGAAAGTCAAAGGGAATTAGCGAATTCCCCCGAGGCGCAAATTCCGGATATTTCTTCTCAGATGGCAGTCAGACAACGGAACTTTTTACTGGCGATTTATAATCACCTAAATTATGAGTTAGATTTGCGATCGCTCGGAGTAATTTCCTCCAATGGCACCGTGATTGTCAGTCCGGGGGTGCTGTTAGATCTGGAATTTACCTTAAATACGCCCTGGGGCGCAACAGCCCTCGCCTCAGACGATGGACTAATGCCAGAGATTCGCAACAATGGACGGCAACTGGTTTGGACCTTGCAACCGGGACAACTAAATCATCTGGAGACCCGATTCTGGGTCCCGAGTCCGATTGGAATTGGGGCATTAATCATTACATTATTGGTGACGGTCAGTATCTTTTTGAAAGACAAACTGTTACCCGCCTTGGGAATGGGTCAGCGCAAACCCCCAAAGGTCAAAAAACCCCAACCGGAAACCGCTAATCTCGGGAGTTAACGGTTGGCATTATCCGGGGAGGAGGAGTAGGGTGGGCAAGGCCCACCGTAAGTTCTTCTCCAGTCAGGTGGGCAATGCCCACCCTACAATTGCTGTAGAGTTTAAAGGCTGAAAATTCCGGAACAGCCCTCCTGAGAGATTGAACAGGTGATATCAACCCCAATGCTGACATCCGCGAGTCAATTTGACTTACAAACGGGTCAAAAAGCTGAGTCCGTCCTCGGTTAAGAATGAAAGCACGGCGATTAATCCAGGGGTCAACTTGAGCCAATGAGCAAACTTTATCAAAGCTTTAAGAATGCTCAAGCTAACCGGAAAACATCGGGGTTTGATTGCTGGAGTAGAGAGCGATCGCCTGCTCGGGCCAAGGGCGGTTATTTTCGGCGTTTAATCTAGGTAAAACCACTGGAGCATCATCCACCAAAACCCCGAATTTTGTTTCTGGACCCTATCCGTTATTTCAGGGGACAAATAGGGTAAAGTTTAAATAGAGATATACCCATCGCTCAGGGGATAGAGTATCGTCCGATTGAGTCAACAAAGATTTGGCTGAAAAGCCGGTCAAGCTGTTGCGATTCTAACCTGTCCATCTGAAGTGTTTTTAAGGACTGGAGAGAAAAAATGTCTGAAAATAATAGTCCGGTAGCTACCATTCTAGCCGTCGATGATAGTGTGGTCATGCAAGATTTAGTCAAGCGAGCATTGGCTCAGGATTATCGTGTGCTAGTGGCAGATAATGCCGTGGATGCTTTGTCGATGATTTATCACGAGCAGGTTTCAATTTTGTTACTTGATGTTTCTATGCCCGGAATCGATGGCTTAGAGCTTTGTCGCACCGTGAGGAATATTCCGCAATTTCAAGAACTGCCCATTGTCATGCTAACCGCTCGCGATGGTCTGTTTGATAAGGTCCAAGGTCGGTTAGCCGGAGCAACGGAATATTTAACGAAGCCCTTTGATGCAGCCCAACTGCGTCAAGTCGTAGGAAATTTTATTAATAGTAATCATCCGTCAGAAGTCGCTGATTAATCTAAAAGTTTAGGGGAGGGTTATTGAGTCCTAATGCCCCAATTCTTTTCGGAGAAATAAGTCAGCATTGACCTAGGACACTCTGAAGGGAAACCGAGTCCTCGGACTGGGGAAAGCGGATGGGGAGAAGGAGAATCTTGGCCGGAAAAGAGTGCAAGCCTTTAATCAAAAATCAAGACTGCATTCCAAACCCATAATAGCAGACAACAATTGGGACTTAGGCGGTTAATCCATAAAAATTAATAAATATTCAAGAAGTGTAAAATTTGGGCTAAAAATTGGGTGATCCCGAGGGGGGTTTACCCCAACAAAGCCTCTACAGGTTGGCGGGTAGGGGACTGAGGGGAGGACCACAAAACTCCGGGCGATCGCGGCACAAAAGATCAAATGACCACCGAGGCAGAGGGGTTTTGTTCAAGATGGTCGAAATACTTGGACGCTGACAAGGCAAAATAAAACTAGATCGGTTCATCGCCTGCCCCTATATGAGCTACTGCTTAAATCCCCGGTGTCAAAATCCCAAAAATCTGCCGAAGACTTCAATTTGTCAAAGTTGCGGATCAAAGTTACTGCTTAAAGACCGCTATCGAGCGATCAAACCGATCGCCCGAGGGGGATTTGGCAGAACCTTTTTTGCGATCGATGAAGACCGCCTCAATACCCCCTGTGCCATTAAACAACTGCTGCCTACCCTACAAGGCAGCGGTGAATCCAGACAAGGATTGTTCGAGAAGGCCGTCGCCCTGTTTAACCAAGAAGCAGTCCGACTTTACGAACTGGGAGAACATCCCCAAATTCCCACCCTGTTGGCCTCTTTTGAACAGGACAAACGCCTGTATTTGGTGCAAGAGTATATTGACGGCAAAACCGTCTGGCATGAACTCAAAGAAGGGGGTCCATTTCGGGATAGGAAAATTTGCGAACTCCTCGCTGGAGTCTTGCAGGTTCTCCAATTTGTCCACTCCAAAAATGTGATTCACCGAGATATTACCCCGGGGAATCTGTTGCGACGCAAACGCGATGGTCAACTGATTTTGATTGATTTTGGGGTGGCCAAACAACTGACGGACGCTTCTGCGGCTAAAACTGGGACCAAAGTTGGGACCACCTGTTATGCACCGATCGAACAGCTTCGCAGTGGGAAAGCGTATCCCGCCAGTGATTTGTATGGATTAGGGGTGACTTGTATTCACCTGCTGACGGGTGCAAAACCCGATGGACTCTTTGACCCGATTAAGGGATGTATTTGGCGGGAGTATTTGGTGCATCGAGGTCGGACGATCGCCCCGCGCCTCGCGGATATCCTGGATAAAATGATTAAAGATAACTTGAGCGATCGCTATCAATCCGCCCAGGAAGTCTTGACCGATTTGGCCGCTTTGTTACCCCCGGGCGATCGCCAGGAACTCCGTAACGCCGCCACTCGGATTCAAACTCCCCCGTTCATGAAACCCCCCTCAACCCAGAATTTACTTCCCCCTGGGGATCGGGTGAGTCCGGTGGCGGTTTTCTCGAAACCCCCCATTAGTCATCGCACCTCCACCTCCAGTGGGCCTCGGTGTGTGCGGACCCTCACCGGCCATACCTCTTGGGTCACTTGTTTGGCGATCGACCCCAACAGTCATATTCTCGCCAGTGGCAGTCTCGACGATCGCATCTTGATTTGGAACTTTTTTACCGGGGAAACTCTTCGCGGGTTCTCCGGTCATACCAAATCCATTAATGGACTGGCAATCTCCCCCGATGGCAATCTTCTTGCCAGTTGCAGCGATGATGATACCATCAAGCTTTGGCATCTAAATACCGGGCGAGAAATTGCCACCCTCACCGAACATTTACGGGATGTAAATTCCCTAGCTTTTAACGCCACGGGTACTATTTTAGCCTCCGGTTCTGAAGATAGAACCGTGCGACTTTGGCAGATGGGAACGGGACCGAAAGGAAACGTTTCTGCCTCACCTTTGTGTACTTTGGCCGGTCGTTCGGGAATGATTAAAGCCATTGCGATCGCACCCAAGGGTCAACAATTAGCCAGTGGGGGTCTGGATAACGCCATCCAAATTTGGGATTTAAAAACCCATAAAGTTCTTTATACCCTTTTGGGACATCTCCAATCGGTGAACTGTTTGGCAATCAGTCCCGATGGCACACTTTTGGTCAGTGGCAGTAAAGATAAAACCCTGAAACTCTGGAATTTTGCCACCGGAAAGCTGATCGCCACCCTATCCGGCCATCGGGATATGGTAAATTCTGTGGCCTTTTCTCCCGATGGCAAACATATCGTCAGTGGCAGTACCGACCAAACCTTAAATCTCTGGCAAATTCGCCAGGAAAAAGGCCAGGTTTCCACTCATCATGTCACCACCCTCAATGGACATACCGGCGCGGTGAATGCGGTGATTTTTGCGCCAGATGGTAAACTGGTGATTAGTGGCAGTTGGGACGAAACGATTAAAATTTGGCAAGTCTTGTCCTAAAAACCAGGCGGATCAGCCGAGTTTGGACTGCGGTTGACTTGTTTCGGTGCGATCGCCACTCATCACCGAGGACCGATACCCATGCTGTCAAGTTCGGTAAAATTATGACCTATTGTCTCAATTCAAACTGCCCTAATCCCTCCAATCCCCCCGCTACCAAATTTTGTCTAACCTGTGGGGCTAAATTACTGTTGCGCGATCGCTATCGCGCAGTCCAACCCCTGGGTCAAGGGGGGATGGGTCGCACCTTTTTCGCCGTTGATGAAGACCGCCTCAATGCACCCTGTGTGATTAAACAGTTTTTTCCCCAAATTCAAGGGACTGCTGCCTTAGCAAAAGCGACAGAACTGTTTCAACGGGAAGCGGTGCAACTGCTTCATCTGGGGGAACATCCTCAAATTCCCTCCCTTTATGGTTATTTTGAACAGGACAAACGCTGGTATTTAGTCCAGGAATTAATTGACGGCCCGGACCTTTTAGACGAACTCAAACACCAAGGAGCATTCAGCGAAAATCAAATTCAATCCCTGTTACTGGATTTATTGCCAATTCTGCAATTTATTCATGACAATCATGTAATTCATCGAGATATCAAACCGGATAATATTTTACGGCGGCGCAAGGATAATAAGCTCGTTTTAGTCGATTTTGGTGTGGCGAAAGAAGGGACGGGGACTGCCCTGGCTCAACGAGGAACTCGCGCCGGGACTCACGGATATGCACCCATCGAACAAATTCGCGGGGGTCAAGCTTATCCTGCCAGTGATTTATATAGTTTGGGCGTGACTTGTATTCAGTTATTAACGGCCAAAATGCCCGATGATTTATATGATGGAATGAATGCCCGCTGGGTGTGGAAAGAACAACTGGCAAAGCAAGGGAAAAGTATCTCTCCCATTTTAGCAAAAATTTTAGATAAACTGCTGCAAGAATTGGTGCGCGATCGCTATCAATCAGCGACAGAGGTTTTACAGGGGTTGCAACCCAATTCACTCCCCTCCCCTCCCCCCAAACCCCCTGCTGCCGCCCAAACGCCTCCCTCCACCCGGTTTCAACCGGGAAAATTTGACCCGATTTCCGTGGATTTAGAAGCGATTAAAACTCATTTTAGTCAAGGACAACCGGGTAATGCTTCACCCCCCGCCTCTCCCCCACCCAAACCGAACCCAACTCCCCCCAATAAACCCGCTGGATTTGACCCGATCGCCGCTGAATTAGAAGCCTTACGCTCTGAATTTGGAGGTGAGCCTTAATCACTCAAAACCTAGCAAAATAGAGATTTATTTCCCATAAAAATCAATTTATTTCATAAGAAAAATCCACAGCCTATATTTGTTGACTGTTAAAATTTTCCTTGATTTTCTTTTATAAAAACCTAATTTAAGCGGTTTAAATTATCACCCATTTCTGGTAATATAAACTGCTGTAACAGGACTTACGCCGATTTTTATTTGAGAATTCATCCCAACTAAATCCCACCTAAATGTGTAGAGGCAATTCGCGAATCGCCTCTACACATTTAGCGTTTAATTTGTTAAATTGCTCAAGTCCTGTTAAATGAATCAGAGAATACCTCCGTCAGTCACTCTCTTGATTTTATCAGAAAGCGGGTAATTTAGGTAAATTGGGATTAAAATATAAAATTAGAAGAATTGCCCGTATCCTGAACTGTTTTACCTGAAAAATGGCATGAGCTATTGTCTCAATCCCTACTGTCAAAATCCCGAGAATCCAGCCGGTATCAAGTTTTGTCAAAGTTGTGGCACCGAGTTACAACTGAACGATCGCTATCGAGCACTTTCCCTGTTGGGGGAAGGGGGATTTGGGCGCACCTTCATCGCGGAAGATGCCGATCGCTTAAATGCCACCTGTGTGATTAAACAATTTTTGCCCTTACCCCAAGTGCAGCAAAATTCAGAACTATTGGAAACGGCGACTAAAATGTTCGCCCAGGAAGCTCAACGACTGTTACAACTGGGAGATCATCCCCAGATTCCTACCTTATTTGCGGATTTTGCCATTGACGGACGTCTCTATTTAGTGCAACAGTTTATCGATGGCAAAACCTTGTTACAGGAGTTGGATGAAAATGGGCCATTTTCTAGCGAAAAAATCAAGAATTTATTATTAGATTTATTGCCGGTTTTGCAGTATATCCATGATAGAAATGTGGTGCATCGAGATATTAAACCGGAAAATATTTTAAGACAAAAATCCGATGGAAAATATGTTTTAATTGATTTTGGTGTAGCGAAACAACTCAGTAATAACGTTTTAGTGAAAACGGGAACCAAAATCGGGACCGAAGGCTATGCACCCATTGAACAACTGCGGGGAGGGAAAGCGTATCCGGCCAGTGATTTGTACAGTTTGGGGGTGACTTGTATTCATTTGATGACTGATACCAACCCCGATGAATTGTACGACCCGATGAAGGGCCGCTGGTTGTGGCGAGAAGAATTAATCAAAAAAGGGATAACGATTGATCGCCGCTTAGAAAAAGTGATTGATAAGATGGTGCAGGAGTGGGTAAACGATCGCTACGAAAGTGCCCGAGGGGCGCTGGCAGACCTCTATTGGTCGATTCCCCAAGGATTTATGTCCAAATCCCCAACATCCCCCAAAGCAACCCCGACGATTAACCCCTCAATTCCGACCACCTGGAAATGTGTTCATACCTTGACAGGTCATCAGAACTATGCGATCGCCGTGGCGATTAGCCCCGATGGAGAAACCTTAGCCAGTTGTAGTTATGATAAAACCATTAAGGTCTGGCATTTGGCCACCGGGAATGCGATCGGGACTTTAACCGCTCATACCGGATGGGTGAGTTGTCTGGCGATTAGTCCCGACGGCCAAATTCTGGTCAGTGGCAGCTTGGATAACACCCTCAAGCTGTGGGATTTGGGCAGTGGGAACTTATTGCAGACCTGGGATGGATTAAATGCCTATCCGTTGTCGATTGCGATCGGTCCCGATGGGGGAATACTAGCGGCAGGTTGTTTTGACGGGACCGTGAAACTGTGGGACCTGACAACGGGGATGGCCGTGGGGACCCTGACTGGACATACGGGGTATGTGGAATCGGTGGCGATCGCCCCGGATGGGAAAACCTTAGCCAGTGGGGGTGGATACGATGACCATACCATCAAATTATGGGACTTGAGCAGTGGCTTAGAGCAAACCACCCTCCAGGGACATTTGGCCTCAGTCAGGGCCGTTGCCTTTACCCCCAACAGTCAACAGTTAGTTAGTGGCAGTGAAGACAAAACCGTGAAACTGTGGGATTTAGAGACCCACACCGAGACCTACAGCTTGCAAACCGTGAAAGATTGGGTCCAAGCCGTCGCCGTGAGTCCCGATGGAGAAATTATCGCCTGTGGCAGTCGCGATCGGCTAATTAGATTGTTCCATTTGAGAACCGGACAAGAACTCTGTACCTTAAAATGGCATTCTGGACCTATTACCTCCGTTGCCTTTAGTCCAGAAGGCAACAAATTAGTGAGTAGCAGTTGGGATAATACAATCAAAATTTGGCAAGCTGTCTTGTCAACTGAAAATAAAACATAAAATTAGGCCATCAACAAAACGAGTGTGAACCAGAAAAAGCTGATTAATTCCCGAATATTGGTAGTCTGTAATACCAAATAGTTCTTGAAAATCAGCACCGATGGACCCATTCGGTAAACGTGCCAAGACCAAAATTTTGGTAAAGACTGACTATTATATAACCACTTTTGAGTGTTTTCTGGTATGACTTATTGCGTGAATCCCGCTTGCCAAAATCCCCAAAACCCACCGAATATCCAGACTTGTCTAAGTTGTGGATCGCATTTGCTGCTCAAAGAGCGCTACCGGACCATCCAACTGCTAGGAGAAGGGGGTATGGAACGAACTTTTTTGGCGGTGGATCAACAAAACCAGGACAGGTACTGCATTATCAAGCAACTGCTGCCGGTCGAAAATGGCTTAGAAGCCTCCGTCCACAGTAGTACCCTGGAAAAGGCGATTGAAGTCTTTCGTCACGATGCTCAACGTCGGCAGGCAATGGGAGATCATCAGCAGATTGCCAAGTTGCTAGATTATTTTGAGCAAGACAAACGCCTGTACATGGCGATCGAGTTTATCGACGGCCAAAGTTTGCTCGAAGAGATGGAACAACATGGGGCGTTCCGAGAACCCCAAATCTGGGAACTGCTCGATCACCTATTACCCGTGTTCAAAACCATCCACGATCGCAATATTATTCACCGAGATATCAAACCCGATAATATTCGTCGCCGCCATAACAGACAATTAGTCCTCACCAATCTCGGCATTTCTAAACATTTAGCCAGTCTGGGACTCGCCCGAACCGGGAGCACCATTGGGACCGAAGGATATGCACCCCCTGAGCAGATCCGGGGGGGACTCGCCTATCCCGCCAGCGATCTCTACAGTCTCGGGGTCACCTGCATTCAACTGTTAACGGGAGAGTGGGTGGATGATTTGTACGACCCCCTGGAGGGAAGATGGATCTGGAGAGAACGACTCTGGAAAATTGGGTCCGATGTCAGTGACGGTTTAGCCCAAATTCTAGAAAAACTCTTGCAAGACCGCGTGAATGAACGCTATCAGTCTGTAACGGAGATTCTGGAAGACTTGCATTCCCTGCGACCTACTTTTTTGAATAGCTTAGAAGAGGAAAGTTTACCGCCAACCGTCCCCAGCGTCCCTCCACCGGCAACCCCACCCCAGGCAGATCCCCATGCCTGGAGATGCCTGCGGACCCTCAAAGGTCATCAAGGTTGGGTCTGGGCGATCTCCTTTAGTCCCGATGGCAATACCTTAGCCAGTGGTAGCGCAGATCAATCGGTAATTCTCTGGAATCCCATCACCGGCGATCGCCTCCGCACCCTAGAGGGTCATTCCGATTTAGTCCTCTCCGTCGCCTTTAGTCCCGTATCTCCCCTGTTTGCCAGTAGCAGTCGGGATAAAAGCATCATTCTCTGGAACGCCGAAACCGGAGAAAAAATTCGGAACCTTGGGGGATGGTTTTCCGGCCATTCTGAATTAGTAGATGCTCTCGCCTTCAGTCCCGATGGGACTATGTTGGCCTCTGGCAGTTGGGACCGCAAAATGATTTTATGGAATCCCTACACCGGCAAAGCCATCCGCAAGCTCAGGGGCCACTCAAGTTGGGTCTATTCCCTCGCCTTTAGTCCCGATGGCATTACCCTCGCCTCCGGCAGTCGCGACACCACCCTGATGCTGTGGAATGTCCACACCGGCAAGCACTTTTTTACTCTCTACGGCGATTCTGGCCTGGTCAATGCGGTTGCATTCAGTCCTGATGGCCAAACCATCGTCAGCGGCAATTTTGACGGGTCTCTGGTCCTTTGGGATGTGGGTCGAGGTGAACAAATCACCCGCTTACCGGGACATTCCGAACGGATCAATGCGATCGCCTTTAGTCCCGATGGCAAATTAGTCGCCAGTGGCAGCCGGGATCAAACCGTCATCCTCTGGGATATCCGCAAACGCAAGCCCCTTTGTACCCTGACCGACCACAGCGATCGCGTCTTTGCCGTCACCTTCAGTCCCGATAGCAAAACCCTCGCCACTGCCGCAGGAGATGAGACGGTGAAGTTGTGGCAGGCACCGTGATGGGGGTCATTTGTCATTTGTCATTTGTCATTTGTCATTTGTCATTTGTCCTAGGTTCATGGGGGGGATGGGGTAGAAACCCGCCTGTTCGTAGTAACGACTTCAGTCGTTATCCCCTCTTAGTTCGTAGTAACGACTTCAGTCGTTATCCTCATCCAATTCCTGCAAAATGGACCGAATCGAGTTGAGATAGGCAACCGTAAGCTGCTGGAACGGAAGCGGGTCAGAAAATGGGGGTAAATTCCCCATCCCATTCCCAGGAGGGAGAGAATACACCACCGCTGGGAATCCAGCAGCATTGAGGGCGGTGACCACATTATGACAATCCTGGACCCAGAAATTGGGTCCACAAATTGCAGCAGCGCGATGGCGATCGCCCGCTTTGACAATGATGGCAACTGCCGGGACCGTTGCCTTGGTTTTGTCTGCGGAATGTTCTTGCAGAATCACTTTCAGGTGATCGAGCATTGCCGGTGTATGGATGAGATCGGTCGTCAGTTCTAGCAAAATCATCTCCGCGATCCTCGTCGGTACAACCGCTTCCCGGAGTGGGGTTAACTCATCCAATTTCAAAACTTTGGCTTCTTCCACAATCAACTGAGTGCGATCGTCCCGGCGATCGACTTTCCCATCAATCAAAATCGGCGTATCCGGAATCAGCAACTCGTGGATTTGTTCATAAGTATCCGGAAACACCACCGCTTCTGCCTTCCCTTCAATATCTTCCATTTGCAGAAAAGCCATGCGGCGTTCATCTTTTTTCGTGAGAATCTGTTTAACTTCCGTCAACACCACCAGTACACTGATTTTGGTCCGGGATTTCTGTTCATCCAGTTTCCCCAGACTCACCACCTCAATCCCCAAGTGTTCGGCAATTCTGCCCGCATTTTTTAAGGGATGTTCAGATACATAAAATCCCAGCAATTCTTTCTCAAATTGCAGCTTTTCCTCCACCGGAAAATCTGCAATATTCGGGGGAACCGGGGCGGATTCAAAAGTAGAAGTTTCGGTCATCACCGCTAACTGGTCAAATAAATTAAGCTGGCCGGTTTCTTGTTCCTTGGCCCGGTCCTGCGCCCATTTAATTGCCAGAGGCATATATTCAATGGCCTGTTTGCGGTTAGGATTGAGACCATCCAACGCCCCACATTTAATCAACGCTTCTAAGGCGCGACTGTTGACCGTATGGAGATTAATGCGATCGCACAAATCCGCCAAAGAGTGAAACGGACCATTCGCCTCTCGTTCGGTCAAAATAGCGTGAATCGCATTGTCGCCAATATTTTTCACCGCCGACAATCCAAACAAAATCGTTCCCTTTTCCGCATTGGCATCCACCGGAGTAAAATCCACCCCCGACCGATTAATATCCGGTCCTTGGACAGTGATATTTAACTCTTGACAGTTAGCGATATATTTCTGAACTTTATCCTGGTCACCACTATTTGAAGTCAGCAAAGCCGCCATATATTCGACGGGATAATTCGCCTTCAAATAAGCCGTTTGATAGGTTACATAACCGTAGGCAGTGGAATGGGATTTGTTAAAGCAGTTTGACGCCACCAACCCATTGGCGAGAATAAAATTGTGGTCCCGTTCAACGCCAATATCATAAACGTCTTGAATTCCCAACAATTGACGGGAGACCAGTTTTTCTGAGACTCCTATCAGTTGTAAACCCTGTTCAAATATCTCGTCAATCGCCAACATCTGACCGGCTTTTACCATGAATTTATGGTCTTTGGTAGCCCGAACCACTCGACCATCTGCCAAGGCATATTCAAACACCTCTTGCTGACCCCGATGATGCCATTGGGCGATGGTTTGGCGGTACATATAGCCCTCACCATCGACCGTATAAACGGTACAGGGGATTTGCTTTTCGACGATTTGCCCGATCGCCATTGGGCCATATTCTACGGTCAATATCTCCGTATCGTAGCTTAAGCAATACTCCGCGAACAAAAGCATCTGGTTAAACAAATTTTCTGCAATGGATTTGGAGACTCCATTTTTTGTTGCGCCATCCAGAAAAAGTTCCCGATGTTTATTCATTTCTTCGGGTTTCTTTTTACCCATTGCGCGGCGTAATAAATCCGCTTGACCCAAGGAATATCCCCCTAAATCCTGGGCGACTTTCATGATTTGCTCTTGATAGCAATTATGAGTAACCACGCCCTCGGCTAGAAAATAGGGTGAGGATTGGTCTTCCATTTGAATGTCAAAACATTCGGCGACGCCTGCCTCTTCTACTGCCATAACATACACATATCGGGCATCTTGCAGATAGGTTTCTGCGTAAAGATGGTGGTAAAATTCGTCCCAGCGGTCTAATTTTTGTTTGTATTGGGATGCTTTGGGTTTAAACAGTGGGGCATTTTGGAGGGCTGTGTTAATCGCCTGCCTGGTTTTGGAATCGGTAGTGGCGATCGCCTCGTTGAGCAATTCGCTAAACCGATTGGCAGCAACTGCTAAATAATTATCAACAATCCCTTCATCCAGTTTTGCCGGAAGTTGAGATTTGCCTAACCGGGATTTAAACCGAGTGCGATCGAGGACATAAACGTAATTGTCCAACACCGCATAAGAGATTTTTAGGCTGCCTAACAATAACCCCACTTGTTGCAATAACTGGGGAGAGGAACTGCGGAAATATAATAAGGTGGGATGATAGCAGCCATCGCTATCCCATAAACCGCGTAACAAATCGAGGCGAGCGCCTTCGCAATAATCCAACACATCTGCCGGTAAATGTTTCTGTTGCGATTTCACCTTCCAACTCCGTCCACCATACAACCCATCCATAAATTGGGTTAACGGAGTCGGTTTCGGTTGGGTCTTGAATTTCGAGTAAGCGTACCAGCATCGCGTATGGAAATAATATTTCGGTTCACCTCCCCAGGTTGACCCGATTAGATTTGCCACATACTCGGCGGTTTCTTCTGTGGAACAAGCAATATTCGGGGTAGATGACACCAGATTGCCATCGCCAATGAATAATCCTAACAGATAGGCTTCATTGGGATTAAGCTGTTTGGAATTGTTAGAAATCGGCCACTTTTCATAGAGAACTGAACTATAAATATGAGCATTTTTCAAGCCTCCGGGTCCAGATTTCAACTTCCACGCTTCCTTGTCTCCTTCTGGAGTTAAGAATCGATGGGATTTACTGGTATAAATCACCGTCCCGCTAGAGAGGGTAATTTTGAGAATTTCTTTGGACCCACTGCGCCATTGTTTGGCAACCTTAGCTTTCCAAACTTGATGACCATTTGAAGTCAGTACCCAGTCTCCGGGTTGAATGTTTTCGATCGCCACCGTAGACCCATCCGGTTTGTTAATCTGTGTCCCTTGCGGTAAACACAAAATCCCGTAGGTTTCATTCAGAATAGTTTCTAACATGGGATGTTCATATTGAATCGCTTCCCGTCCATGTTTGCGATCGATAAATTTGGGAATCAGTCCCGCATCCAACGGACCCGGACGATACAAAGCCAAAATTGAAGAAATATCTTCCAAACTGGAAGGCTTCAATTCTTGCACAATTTGTTTCATCCCCGAGGATTCTAATTGAAAGACCCCTTCCAAGTCTCCCTTGGCTAAAATCTTGTAAGTTTTATCAATATCCTCGGGGAATTTTTTAGTGCCTCTGCCTCGGACTTCCTGTGCTCTGCGTTCTTCAGCAGGAAACTGATAAGGGTCAAAGTTGAGATGTTTGGTTTCCTTGATATAGTCTAGGGTTTTCTGAATCATGGTTAAATTCTTCAACCCCAAAAAGTCCATTTTTAATAACCCTAGAGATTCTAAATCCTCCATCGGATATTGGGTAATGGTTGCGCCATCGTTATTCTTTTGTAAAGGAACAATTTCATCTAAGCGGTCAGCAGAAATCACGACTCCGGCAGCATGAACTCCAGAACTTTTGTTCGTTCCTTCAATTCTAATTGCCATATCCAACCATTGGCGGAATTCGACCACAGTCCCATCATCTCGGGGAATTTCTTCGTTTTTAACATAGGCTTCTCGAAATTCTGGTGCGGGGGATTTATCAGAAATCATCACTGCTAATTTTTCCGGTTTTCCCCGCGCCACGGGAATTAATTTCGCCATTTCATCGGATTTTTTGTAGGGAACTCCTAACACCCGGGCGACATCTTTTAACACCGCTTTGGAGGTCATGCGGTTAAAGGTGATAATTTGGGCAACCCGTTCTTTGCCGTATTTTTCAGTCACATATTGAATGACTTCATCCCGGCGAGAGATGCAGAAATCCGTGTCAATATCAGGCATGGACTTCCGTTCTGGGTTCAAGAAGCGCTCAAATAAAAGCCCATGATGTACCGGGTCAATATTGGTAATTTGCATGGCATAGGCAACGAGAGACCCGGCGGCAGACCCCCGTCCCGGACCGACAGGAATGCCGCGATCGCGTGCATATTTGATATAATCCCAAACGACTAAAAAGTACGCCGCAAACCCCATTTGTTGCAGCATTTTCACTTCATAAACCAGTCGGTCCCGATAGACTTGGGGGATTTCTTCGTAGCTTTTAACCTTAAAGCGTTCCTTCAGTCCTTCTTTGGCAATCCATTCCACATAGGTGTTGGGAGTTTCACCGGGAGGACATTGGAAATCGGGAATTCGAGGTTCGCCAAGAATGTGGTAGGGTTCGATTTTGCTGGCAACTTCCAGGGTATTGGCGATCGCCTCTTGAATCACCTCATCAGACAAGTGATCTCTAAATAACAACGCCATCTCTTCGGCGGATTTCATATACTCCGTCCCGCTATAGCGCAGTCGCTTATCTTCGGTAATCAGCTTGCCGGTTTGAATGCATAACAGCGCATCATGAGCTTCTACGTCATAACAAGAGATAAAATGGGAATCATTGGTGGCAATCAGTTTAATATTAAGTTCTCGGGCAATTTTCACCAATTCCACATTCACAATCCGGTCTTCCTGAGACCCATGATCCTGGAGTTCTAAATAATAATCATCCCCAAAGAGTTTTTTATACCATTTCGCCACTTTCCGGGCGACATCTAGTTTGTTTTGCAGAATCGCTTGCGGAATTTCTCCTCCTAAACAAGCACTGGTGACAATCAAATCTTCATGATATTGTTCTAACAGTTCTTTGTTAATACAAGGACGGGCAAAAATGCCTTTGCCGTGAATTCCTTCTAAACTGGAAATAGTGGTTAATTTAACTAAATTTTTATAGCCTTTGGTGTTTTTAGCTAACACCACTTGATGATAGCGACGGCAACGGGCTGTGGTGTCTAAGGGTTCATTAATCACATACATTTCATTGCCGATAATCGGTTTAATTCCCTTTCCTCGGCAGGCTTTAATCAGTTCGATCGCCCCGTACATGACGCCATGATCCGTGAGGGCGATCGCCGGCATTCCCAACTCGATCGCCTTGTCAATCAGTTTCGGAATCTGACTGGCCCCATCAAGCAGACTGTAATCGGTGTGAATATGTAAACCAACAAATGACATAACGCTCCGTTTAATTGCAGTTTGATGATGAAATGAATAGAGTATTGATATTCCAAAACTTGGGAATTTATCCCACAGTTAGTCTTATTTTAACGCTTTTTCGAGTGATACCCAATCCGGTTGTAAACCGTCTGTTTTCGCTTTTAGCCCGCGCAGGCGGGCTTTGTTCGTGTAGCCCCACCCTTAAGGGTGTGGGTTTTTATAGACTGTATGATTTAGAATCAAACTCAATCGGATGGTCAACCCCTGATTTTAAAGGGAACCCACACCAGCGGGCTTAATTCATATAGCTGCACCCTTTAACCTGTCCGAGAAGGATTAAAACCCGTTATCGCAAAGATTGGATTTCATCCCGGGAAATGTTGGCAATGCCTTCCCCTTCAGCAACGGCGATCAAGTCCCTCACCACTTGAAAATAGGCTTCACCGGCAATCGATGCCACATTATTATGTCCGGCATCCGGCACTAAAAAGAGGCGTTTCGGTTGCGGTGCAACTTGATAAAGCTGTTCGCTCATTTTGCTGGGAATTTCTGGATCAGCCGTCCCATGAATGAACAAAACCGGAATCTGTAATTGACTGATTTTAGCCCGAGAATCAAAGCGATGGGTCAACAATAAATCAATGGGAAACATCCAAAAATGGAAGCGATAATCCACCATTTCTCGCATGGTGGTAAAGGAACTTTGGACAATTACCCCAGCGGCATTGGGTTGACGAATCGCCAAGTCAACAGCAATTGCTCCTCCGAGAGAATGTCCATACAAGAAAATCTGTTCTGGCGCTATCCCCCGGTCCTGCACTAAATAGTTCCAAGAGGTTTGTGCATCTACAAATACGGTATTCTCCGTGGGAAATGACCCCTCCGAGAGTCCATACCCCCGGTAATCAATTAACAACACGGAGAACCCTAACTGATGAAACCGGGCGGCATGATTGACATTGGCCCCAATATTCACCCCATTTCCATGTAGATACAACAGGACGCGATCGCTTGAGGTTTCTGACGGAATCCACCATCCATGAATCCGTTCTACCTTGCCACTTTTCTGACTCACGGGAATCCAAACTTCTTCATACTTGAGTTCGAGTTCAGCCGGAGTTGTTTCTATCACAGGTGCAGGAAAAAAGATAAACCGATTTTGCCGGAAATAAAGAAACAAACAAGCCCCAAAGTAGGCGATCGCCAAAATCCCTGCAATCAAAAAAGGTCCTTTTACAGAAGTCGGCAGTCCCATTCCACTCATGCCAATTGCAATGTTTAGAGATTTGATTTGAGATGAACAAGAGGATCATCACAGGTTTCCTGGACAATCCCGGCATCCCTTTTCTAAATTTGAGGTTTGCGGTTATGCCAATCCGTCGCCTGTTCATAAGCATAGGCCACTTCAAACAGTAAATCTTCCCGCAACACATTCGCAATCATTTGCATTCCAATCGGCAATCCTTGCTCATCAAAACCACAGGGAATACTCAAAGCCGGTAACCCCCCTAAATTGACCGGAATTGTCATCAAATCCGACAAATACATACTCAAGGGGTCAGCAGTCTTTTCCCCCGCCTTAAATGCCGTAGAAGGAGCCGTGGGACAGACTAAAATATCCACCTGGGCGAACGCTCGTTCAAAATCTTCCTTAATCAGAGTCCGAACTTTTTGCGCCTTCAGATAATAAGCATCATAATACCCAGCCGATAGTGTATAAGTCCCGATCGCAATCCGGCGCTTCACCTCCGCCCCAAATCCCTGGGCCCGCGTCTTGCCATACATCTCAATCAAGCTTTCACTATCCTCGGCGCGGAACCCATATTTCACCCCATCGTAACGGGCCAGGTTCGCCGAAGCTTCCGAAGGGGCAATGATGTAATAAGTCGGCAACCCATAGCGGAACCGAGGACAGGATACCACCTGAATCTCCGCCCCTAACTCTTGCAACACCTCGATCGCCTTGGTAACCGCTCTTTCCACCCCCGCATCTAACCCGTCCCCAAAGGTTTCTTTGATGATCCCGATGCGTCGCTGACCCTTCGGCTTTAAATTGGGTTTCACGAATTTCATATAGTCGGGGATCGTCACATTCAGGCTCGTTGAATCCTTGGGATCATAGCCTGCAATATGCTTGAGCAAAATTGCCGCATCTTCTACCGTGCGTCCAAAGGGTCCAATTTGGTCCAGGGAAGAGGCATAGGCGACTAACCCATACCGGGAGACTAATCCGTAGGTGGGTTTCATCCCAACTACGCCGCAAAACGAAGCCGGTTGCCGAATCGAACCCCCGGTATCCGAACCGAGGGCCACAATGCATTCTCCCGAGGAAACCGCTGCCGCAGACCCTCCGGAAGACCCACCGGGAACCCGGTCAAGGTCCCAAGGGTTCGAGGTGAGCTGAAATGCGGAGTTTTCCGTGGAACTCCCCATCGCAAACTCGTCCATATTGGTTTTACCCAAGATCACCGCGCCCGCCTCAATTAAGCGCTCAGTCACGGTTGATTCGTAGGGCGGCACATAGTTTTCCAGCATTCGGGACCCGCAAGTGGTGCGGACTCCCTCAGTGCACATATTGTCTTTAATCGCGATAGGAATGCCTGCGAGCATACCGATTTCTTCACCGGCAGCGATTTTGGCATCCACCCGTTTCGCTTGTTCCAAAGCGCGATCGGGTGTCACGAGTAAGAAGCTATGTAGTTTGGGTTCTAACGAATCAATCCGCTCTAGGGCTTCTTTGGTAATTTCTACCGCCGAGCGTTCTTTTCGGATTAGTTGTTTGTGTAACTCGCGGATGGATGCCATGCTCGTACCTTATGATTTCAATATTAATATTAAGGTGACCTCAACTCGCCAGAATACCATCAAGCTTGGGGCTTGCAAATCTTTGGCGCAGCCAGGGTATCTAAACTCATGCTATATCAGAATGAACAGGCACTCCGAGGAGTTTAATACTTTGAGCAGCTCTATTCGTGGGAACACTTCGCAAACGCTGGATCGCGAAATCCCCGGATGCAGTTGACAAGAGAGCGCTCTTTCCGGGGATCGATCCCCGAGGGGTAATTTTCTTCACCTGATCCCCGGGGAATTTCTGTCAGGGGGGCGATGTCGGGGCAGGGGAAGTCCAGATATTCTGAAACTATCGGATGATTTGCCCTGAAAATGAATGATTTCCCATTTGCTTGCCCTGATTCCCTTGGGCGCGATCGCCTTCCTACTCACTCACCCTAGCCCAATCCGCGCCCTGACTCCACCCCCGGCGATTCCCCCAGCACTCACCCTTGAGGAATCGTGGAAATCCCTGCTGGATTTAACGCCACCCCCCTTGCCACCTCTACCCGATTCCAGTCGCTACATTCCTTTGCCGACTAACAGTCCCAGTTCAACCCTGTATGGTCATTTAGCCTACGCCGAAGCCCCAGATGGAGATTTAGTTGCCGTGGGAAATGGGGAAAAATTGCGTCAAGGTGCAGCAGTCCAATTTCAAGCAATGGTAAACGCCGCCGCTGCCGATGGCGTCCAGTTGGTTCCCTTGTCAGGATTTCGCAGTCGCGAGGCTCAATCTTACGTTTTTTATGCGATCGCCGACCAACGGGGTCAAACCCTACAACAACGCGCCCGTTATGCCGCACCCCCCGGTCACAGCGAACATCATACCGGCTATGCGATCGATATTGGAGATGCATCTGCACCCACCCATGACTTGCGCGTCAGCTTTGAAAATACCCCCGCTTTTCACTGGTTAACCGCAAACGCCGCCAACTTCGGTTTTGAACTCTCTTTCCCTCAAAATCATCCCACCATCAACTATGAACCCTGGCACTGGCGCTGGGTTGGCGATGCAGAAAGTCGTCAGATCTTTCACCCATCCCGGTGATGATACCAAATCCGGTTGGTAAAGGTCTGTTAAAACCCGCAGGCTGAAGCCTGGGGCTATACGGACGAAGCCCGCCTGCGCGGGCTAATCCAGAAAACCGACCTTTAGCAACTGGATTGGGTATGAGACCCAATCCAGTTGCTAAAGGAACTCTAAAAAATAAAATCTCCAAAACGTTCGTATTGACGGATCAACGGAGTAGTCCCGTCAATGTAGGGGCGCAATGCTTGCGCCCCAGGGGCGCAATGCTTGCGCCCCTACACATACCTTCCTTTCAGTTCAACGTTTGGAGGATTTATATTTTGCAATCCCCTAAAAGTCGGTTTTCTGAATTAGCCCGCGCAGGCGGGCTTCGTCCGTGTAGCCCCAGGCTTCAGCCTGTGGGGGTACATTATTCCTAGCCCGCGCAGGCGGGCTTCGTCCGTGTAGCCCCAGGCTTTAGCCTGCGGGGGTTTTACATTTAACTGTCAACCCGGTTCACCATTACCCAAATAGCAGTGGCAATCAGGCTTTTCAATCAGCGAAGCCGCCAACTGGTTGAGGGCTACCGCTGCCAGTAAGCCCCCACCCAGGGCACATTCTGTCGTAATGTAAGGTACCGCCAACTGCATCAGCCGCCGCTTTGCCGCTGGGGCATGGCTAAAGCCAATCGGTAACCCAATCACCAGGGCGGGGCGTAGCTGCTGGGTGGCGATCGCATCACAAAGCGCTATCAACACCGAGGGGGCATAGCCCACCACCCAAATATTGCCCTCCACCAGAGAGGCCAACTGCCCCCGCCCCCTGGCATCATGCCAAAACTGTTGCTCTGCATCAGCAGCACTGTCGATGTGCCCGTCGTCGATTAGAGCTTGCCAGGTACAGCCCAAATGAGCCAAACGCGCCTGATCAAAACTCGCCATCACCGCCGGGACATCGGCCACTACCGTGCAGCCCTGGGTTAACGCCTGCCGCGCCGCCTTAATCGCATCCGGGCTAAAACGCACAAAAGCCGATAGCCCCACATCGCCACAGGCCAAAATCATCTGAGACAGAATATCCACCTCAATTTCAGGTCGTTGGGACAGATCGGGCAGCAGCCGTTGCAGCGCCGCCTGAAAGTCTTCAGGATGGTCAGCCACCGCCCCATCTAAGTGTTCCCACAAATCCGCCGCCAGGGTTTGAGCGCTCTGGGTTTCTACATCCAGCAATCGCAACTGGGCTAGGGCCTCCGCCTGCATCATTTGGCAAGACCGATCGCGACCCAGCAGCCCCTCTAGGGCCGTAGCCGTCTGCCGCAATCGCACCAACTGCTGCAACACCCTCTGATACTGCTGCTGCAACTGCTCCACCAACGGCTCCACCTGGGGAGCCTCGGACGATTTAACCAGCATTTGCTGGATGTGGGCCAACTGAAACCCCTGCTGCTTCAGGGCCACAATTCGCTGTAATCGCTGCACATCGGTCTGGCTATAGAGCCGATAGTTGCCCTCAGACCGCGCTGGCTGGGGCAGTAGACCAATTTGGTGATAGTGCCGCACCATCCGGGGGGTCACCCCCTGGCCCACAGCTTGGGTCAGGGCTTTGATGGTGAGCTTAGGAGCAAGTTGAGGAGATAACTGGGGGGGCATGAGGGCAGTATTGTCGTTATTACCTTGACATTAACATCAATGTTTAACATCAATGTCAATGTTCAAGGTCAAGGGTTGCTGTTTTTCGCCATTACCGCAAACCCATACAGGACTTACGCAATCTTTCAAATTGAACCCTAAATGTAGAGGCGATTCGCGAATCGCCTCTACATTTAGGATGGGTGCTCAAAACTATGGGTAGGTCCTAGAATAGCTAAAACATTTGCGCTTGAGCTTGACATTGCCATTAATGTCAAGGTTTACCCTAAAAGAGTTCTTCCTCAAAGCTCTGTCTCATGGTTTACATTCCCCTCCCCTTGCAAAAAAGGCTGCCCGCTTGGGTGCAGACCTACCCAGAGGCGATCGCCGCCGGATTCTGCGCTGGCTTAACGCTGTTGGGCTGGCTGGCGCTCCAGATGCATTGGCTGGGGTTTGGAGTCTGGGTGCTGTTTGCTGCCTACGTGATTGGTGGGTATAGCAGTGCTCGGGAGGGCTTGACCACTCTGTGGCAAGAGCGCGAACTGGATGTAGATTTGCTGATGATTGTGGCGGCCCTAGGGGCGGCGGCTTTGGGGCTGTGGCAGCAGGATTACCACTTGCTGGTGGATGGGGCAGTGCTGATTTTGATTTTTGCTCTCAGCGGTGCATTGGAAGACATCGCTATGCATCGCACTGAGCGCAATATTCGCAGCCTGATGCAGTTAACGCCGGATACTGCCCGGGTGTTGGTGCAGGGGCAGGAAAAGCAGGTGGCTACGGCGGATTTGCGGGTGGGCGATCGCATCTTAATCAAACCGGGCGACCTCATCCCCACCGATGGCTTAGTAGCGCAAGGCGATAGCACCGTCAACCAAGCCCCCATCACCGGGGAATCGATTCCGGTGGAAAAAACCAGGGGCGATGAAGTGTTTGCGGGCACCATCAACGGTAGCGGTGTGCTGCTGGTCGATTTGCATAAACCCCCAGAAAGCAGTCTGATTCAGCGCGTGATTCAGCTAGTGGAGCAAGCCAAAACCAGTCAACCCCCCTCCCAACAATTTTTAGAGCGGTTTGAGCGGGGCTACGCTCGGGTGATTGTTGGGGCCGGGGTCCTGCTGGCTACCCTGCCGCCCCTGATCCTGGGCTGGGCTTGGGACATCACCATCTACCGGGCGTTAGTGTTTTTGGTGGTCGCCTCCCCCTGTGCCCTGATGGCGTCGATTATGCCCGCCCTGCTGTCGGGGATTGCCCGGGGGGCGAGACAGGGGATTCTCTTCAAAGATGGTGCCCTGCTAGAAACCATTGGCCAGGTCAAGGCGATCGCCTTTGACAAAACCGGAACCCTCACCACCGGCCTGTTGAATGTCAGCGACCAAATTCCCGCCCCCGGCATCACCCCAGAACAACTGCTGCAAATCGCCGCCTCCCTAGAAACCTACTCCGAACACCCCATCGCCCAGGCCGTGGTCTCTGCCGCCCACCAGGGCCAGATTCCACTACACCCAGCCGCAGCAGTCCAAGCCAGCATCGGCAGAGGCATTAGCGGTGAACTGGATGGGCTACCGATGCAGGTGGGCAAGCTGGCCTATATCTCCACGGACCTAGCTACCCCCATAGACCCGACCCTGGTGCAAGCCAGTCAACGGCTAGAGGCAGCAGGCAAAACCGTGATCTGGGTGCGCCGTCAGCAGCAGGTTTTAGGCTTGCTGGCCGTGGCCGATCAGGTGCGACCCCAGTCGGCTCAGTTACTCCAAACCCTGCGACATCGGGGCATTGCAGCCACGGTGATGTTGACCGGCGACAACCGCGCCACCGCCCAAACTGTGGCAACTGAAACGGGTGTCACCGAGGTCTATGCCGACCTGCTGCCGGAAGATAAAGTTGAGGTGATCAAGCGTCTGCAACAGCAGTACGGCATCGTCGCGATGGTGGGGGATGGCATTAACGATGCCCCGGCCCTGGCTCAAGCCTCGGTGGGCATTGCTATGGGTACAGCCGGGTCAGACGTGGCCCTGGAGACTGCGGACATTGTGCTGATGGCCGATCGCCTAGAAAAGCTAGAGCAGGCCATTGTCATCGGTCAACGCTCCCAGCAAATCATTCGGCAAAATATTACCCTGGCTCTGGTTTCTATTAGTCTGCTGATGGTGGCCAATTTCCTGGGGGAACTCACTCTACCTGCTGGGGTGCTGGGTCACGAAGGTTCGACTTTGCTGGTCACCCTCAACGGTTTGCGGATGCTGAGGGCGTGAAATAAAAACCCGCAGGCTGAAGCCTGGAGGCTCACAGGACGAAGCCCGCCTGCGCGGGCTGAAGAGTAAAATAAAAACCCGCAGCGTCAAGGGGCTATACGGACGAAGCCCGCCTGCGTGCGCGGGCTGAAATAAAAACCCGCAGGCTGAAGCCTGGAGGCTCACAGGACAAAGCCCGCCTGCGCGGGCTGAAGAGAAAACCGACTTTTGACAACCGGATTTGGTATCAGGGGCGATCGCCTGTACAGCAACAGCGTAGAGTATTCCAACAAATAAATCATCCAAATGTGATGCGATCGCACCTAAACAAGTTTTTATTTTTCTCTTCAGCCCGCGCAGGCGGGCTTCGTCCGTATAGCCCCAGGCTTCAGCCTGCGGGTTTTTTGGAGATTTGTTGCGCCTGTTTTGCCATCTGGGCGATCGCTGCTTTATCCGGTGCAGGGGTTCAGCCCGCGCAGGCGGGCTTCGTCCGTGTAGCCTCCGGGCTTCAGCCTGCGGGTTTTTTGGAGATTTGTTGCGCCTGTTTTGCCATCAGGGCGATCGCTGCTTTATCCGGTGTAGGGGTTCAGCCCGCGCAGGCGGGCTTCGTCCGTATAGCCCCAGGCTTCAGCCTGCGGGTTTTTTGGAGATTTGTTGCGCCTGTTTTGCCATCTGGCCGATCGCCGCTTTATCCGGTGCGGGGGTCTCGCTTGCCATCTTTAACCACAATAAATACTCAATATTTCCCGCTGGACCACTGATGGGAGACCAAGTTAACCCCCCATAACCCCAACCCAGTTCTAGTGCCGCTTGCAAAACTTGGAAAATTGCATCGGTATGGTCTGCTGGATCCCGGACGACGCCTTTTTTCCCCACCCGCGATCGGCCCACTTCAAACTGAGGTTTGACCAACAAGACTAATTCTCGGGGAGACACCAGCAATTCCCATAAGGCCGGTAATATCTTGGTCAGGGAAATAAACGAGACATCCACCACCCCCAAATCCGGCAGATTCTCTTCAGACTCATACAAATCCGCCTGGGTCAAATACCGCAAATTAGTGCGTTCGCGCAAAATTACCCGGGGGTCGTTACGCAGTCCCCAATCCACTTGTCCATAGCCGACATCAATGCCATAGACGAGTTTAGCCCCAGCTTGCAGCAAGCAGTCGGTAAAGCCTCCAGTGGAAATGCCACCATCGAGACAGAGGCGACTGCTCACGGGAATGGGAAAGGTTTCCAAGGCTTTGGCTAGTTTTTCGCCGCCTCGGGAGACAAAGCGCGATCGCTCTTTGATATGAAGTTCGGCATTGATATCGACTTCGGTCCCTGGTTTATCCAGGAGTTGCCCATTCACCCTGACTTCCCCAGCCCGAATGAACCGCTGTGCCTGCTGCCTGGAGGAACAGAGGTTTTTTTCTACTAACAGGGTGTCGAGTCGTTGTTTAGCCACGGGATTTCAGGGTGCAGAGGGATTTGGAATACTTGATTTTACCGTTTTTTGGGCGAGAATTTAGGCGATCGCTGGGGAACAATGGCGAGGATCCGGCCAACCCCGTCAACCTTGAATGCTTCATAAATTGCTCAAGCTTCCCTCTTTTTAAAGATGAGATAAAGCAGTTTAAATTCTTCATCTTTACTCTTTCTTTTGTGAGTCAATCAGCCCGAACCCTCTGATTCATATTGGTCTCAGTCATAACCTCCTGGAGGACTAACCCCCTGCTGGCGTTATGTCTACGGGGATAAAAAATACCCGTTCTCTGTTAAAAAGGCCCGTAATGCGGTGGGAAAATCGGGATATTGACCGATCACTTCGCCTTTGCTGTTACGGATATCGAGACCCTGATCTGAGGTGCGATCGTAGCGGGCTAACATGAATTCCCAGCCTTCCTCAAATTCCCCTAAAAGCATTTTTTGAGCAACATAACCGGCTAAAATTCCATTCAATTCATAGTCTCGGCTTTGAATGCTTTGATACATTTGCCATGCCGTACCCCGCAATCGCTCAGGATATTCACGGGTGACATCCTCCAAGCCATTATTACCAATGCGGAGGATTTGAGAGGGAGGAAATGAGCCTGCGTAGGAACTAAAGGCATATAAAAATGCCCCGTCAAAAGTTAAGTATTCAAAGACTTCATCGTTATCCAAATCTTGAAACTCGCCGCCATTTCCATCCCTATAGCCGAAGTCGATTTCTTCAAACTCTTCCCCTGTCCATGTGTAGACTTCGTGGCTGGTACAGCAGTGAGCACCACCGCTGTAGGTTTCAACAATTACCTCGGCATTGTCATCACCCGTTAAATCCTGGAGCCAGATTTTACCGAGCATGAATTCTGAGCGTTGCTCTTGAAGTTGGGCTTGGTCTTGATAATACAGAATGTAATTAACATCACTTTCAAACAGAGTTTCACTGGCTTCATAATTCACTTGAACGCGAATATTGCCCAGGGAAAGACTATCCTCGAAGGAGGGGGTTTGGGAGTTGAACTCTAGTTCGGGTTGGGCGATCGCAGGCAATCCCATCACTACAGTGCCTAACATCGTGACTAGAAGCGCAACTGTAGACTTCACCATACTGAGTACCAATTTTTTTACCGTTCCAGTCTAACAGGTGCCTTGCTGCCCTTGGTAGGGTCGGACAGTCAGGAATTGAGTCTTCCCGGCTGTCATCATTTCGTCTATAGGATGTTTGCGGACATCGATTCTAAAGCCCTAGCCCTGTCAAGGTGGTAAATTGAATCTATGAAAAATCGTTGTTTCCTGTAGGGGCGATTCGTTTTTCGCCAGTCCAAATTGTCAAGTTCATGACGAAAAAGAGGGATGGAATGTAGGGGCGCTTCGGGAAGCGCCCTTTGTAGAGGCGATCGCCCTCAGCGCCCCTACAAGTACACCTTGACAGGGTTCATTCTAAAGCCCTAACGCTGATTGACTGACACAAGATTACTCAGGGGAGTAAGAAAAAGAGTAGACCTGGAACTCAAGCCATTGAGAGCGAAGCCGATGCTCAGAGCGAGAAGCCATAGCCGGGTCAGGGTCAGAATTAGAAGTAAAAACAACTTGTCGAATGAAGCGCAAACCTTGAGCAAGAGCAGAGCGAACCCACTCAAGACCCAGACGAAAATAGCTATTCCCCCGAAACCACGGAAAAATTTATTTAAATTTACATTAGTTATTGGTTATTAGTTGTTTGAACCGAATAACCAACAACCATTGAGATCTGACGGCTCGATCCAGAATCTGCTACTATTAAACTGACAATTACGAACACTTGGGAATTCATTTTTTTTGTCCAAGTGGTGAAAAACCCAATACTCGATCGCTTCTTCTATAATGTCGCCATCACCAACCCGTCGGGAATTCGTCACTTCTTAGAAATTCGCCAATTTGCCCAACTCAACCGCATAGATGAGGAAATCGTTGAAGCCTACCTAGAATCTGCCAAACAACCCAATAGCGAATATGCAGCCTTTTCCTTGGTCCGAGGCGATCTCTGCTTCGATCTATTTCTGTACATGAACCAACTCACCGTCCCCACCGCCATTATCTGGGGTCGGCAATCTCAATTTACCAATCCTGAAATTGGTCAGCGGTTGGCTAACATCAACCCCACTGCCGTTCGGATTTTTCAACAGATTGAAGATGTCGGCTTAACCACACAGTTAGAACTACCTGGATTAACCATTGGTTTAATTCGCAAACTTCTCAAATTACCGAGGTGAAAATAACAGAAACATGAAGAAACTACTTACCTTTGGCTTGCTGTCGCTTCTGATTACAACAGCTTGTGGCAAAAGTGACTTACCTCAACCAGATCAGTCAAAAACTTTTCCAACCTTTGAAACTTTTATTGAGTGGTGTCAAAACCAAGAGAGCTTGAGTCCCGATGCAAAGCATACGGTGGAAGTGCTATTAAAGGAAGCGGAAACTCAAGAGTGCGATCGGGCTCAAGAGAGCCTCAGCAAACTGACAGAACTCAGTATCTTAGGTGATGAAATTAAAGACATCGCCCCGTTAGCGGGTCTGACCAACTTGGAAGTCCTTAACCTATATATCAATGAAATTGAAGATATCGCCCCGTTAGCGGGTCTGACTAACTTGAAAGGGCTTGACCTGAATAATAATCAAATTGAAGATATAACCCCGTTAGCGGGTCTGACTAACTTGGAATGGCTTGACCTTAGTGATAATAAGAAAATTAAAGACCTAGCTCCATTAGCTAGTTTGACCAATCTGACACACCTTGACCTCGATAACGGATATCGCCTAGATGGCAAAATTAAAGACATAGGCCCGTTAGCCAATTTGACTAATCTGAAATTCCTTGCTATCGGTGACAATCAAATTGAAGACGTAGCGCCATTAACGAATTTGACTAACTTGGAAGTGCTTTGGCTCGATAAAAATAAAATTGGAGAGGTGGCATCCTTCGCTAGTCTGACCAAACTGACACAGCTTCATCTTAGTGGCAATCAAATTGAAGACGTAGCCCCGTTAGCGAAGCTGACTAATTTGAAATCGCTTTGGCTTGATGGTAATCAAATTAAAGACGTGGCTTCGTTAGTAAGTATGACCAAGCTAACACGGCTTTATCTCAGTAGTAATGAAATTGAAGATTTAGCCCCTTTAAAAGGTCTCACTAAGGTGATGGAGCTTCGCATTGGTAACAATAAAATTGTCAATTTAGCACCGTTATCAAGTCTAACCAATCTGACATCTCTTGAGCTTTATCAAAATCAAATTAAAGACATAGCCCCGTTAGCCAATCTGACACAGTTGACAGTTCTTAACCTTAGTGACAATGAAATAAAAGACGTAGCCCCTTTAGCCAGTTTGACCAATCTGACAGAAGACCTTGACCTCCGTTACAATGAAATAAAAGACGTAGCCCCTTTAGCCAGTTTGACACAGTTGAAAAGCCTTCAGCTTAGTAACAATGAAATAAAAGACGTAGCCCCTTTAGCCAGTTTGACCGAGTTGACATCTCTTCAGCTTAGTGACAATGAAATAAAAGACGTAGCCCCTTTAGGCAGTTTGACCGAGTTGACAATTCTTGACCTTTATCAAAATCAAATTAAAGACGTAGCCCCGTTAGCCAATCTGACACAGTTGACATTTCTTCAGCTTGGTGACAATGAAATAAAAGACGTAGCCCCTTTAGCCAGTTTGACACAGTTGAAACACCTTCACCTTAGTAACAATGAAATTAAAGATATAGCCCAGTTGCCGAATCTGACAGATATGGTCAATTTCAGTGTTGATGGTAATCCAATCGATCCTCGCTTTTGCCTATTCAATTTGAAGATATGCAACCCATTGGGTTTGAGATGAAATGCCCTGATTGACTGACAAAAGATCACTCAGGGGAGTAAGAAAAAGAGCCGACCTGGAAACTCAAGCCATTGAGAGCGAAGCCCATACTCAGAGCGAGAAGCCATAGCCGGGTCAGGGTCAGAATTAGAAGTAAAAACAACGGGTCGAAGGAAGCGCAAACCTTGGGCAAGAACACAGCGAACCCACTCAAGACCCAGACGAAAATAGCTATTCCCCCGAAACCAATGAGGGTCAACCCATCGAAGCTGGCCAGAATGGACAACATCAAGACCCTGAGCCGGGACATAAATAGCCAAAGCCAGAACAAAGCAGAGGCGAGAAAGGACACAGACCGATCTCAGTTAGGAGGAGATGTCTAGCAAATTCTTCAGCCTTCTCCTCTGATTCTTTTGTCAGTGAACCAGGTTTCAGGCACTGGATCAAGCGGGATAAATTTTTATCCGTCATGAATCATTAATAATTTTGAATTGTCAAGAATTGATGACCATTGAAGCTTTTACATCCTTCCCAAACTTTTCATTGACCAAGAGGGACCTGGGAGGGTCCTCGTTGTGCAGAACCTCTCCAGAAGCACTCAAAGCTGAATGCTTCATATTTTTTTACGAAAACTTACGCACAGAATTATGGACGGAACTGTAACCAATGTTACCATTAAAGAGAAATCCAAGAAAAATGACCCATGTTCTTCATCCCCCTCTTGATCCCTGGAGTCTGGAGAGACGAGATGCGATTGAATAGAGTGAGGGAGTTTGATTAAGACGAGGAATTAGCTTGGATCCGCAGTTGAAGTTACAGTGGAGAGGCACTCATGTTAGAAGCAAAACTCAATCCCTGCGCCAATTTGTTGTATGGCTGGATTCAGCGCAGAGGAAGCGGGGAATCACCTGTTAAGGTGGATTTGCAAGATTTTAAAGCCTGGACAGCAGAATATCGGGATCATCCTTATAGCGATCGCGAAATTTTTGATGCCTTGCAACAATTAAAAGAACTCGCAGCGGTAGCGATCTCGAAAACTGAAGTCACAGTCTCTGTTTTACCAAGAGAAATCCCAGGTTCTACCGAGCATCCGTCTCTGGAATTATTACTAAATGAATGCAATTTCACCGGAGAACATTCAGGAAATCAACGCCCTTGGAATGAGATTTCAGGCGATCGCCCGAATCGATTCCTAACCGTTTCCCTGGTTGTCTTGAGTTCTTTTCTCTGTGGACTCATTCCCTTAGTCGTCGTTCAAACTCTGCCTGAAACCCAGGTGGCGCAAGTGGAAACTCTCACGCCCTGGAGTGTACTGGGGGACCATCAGACTTATTAAGGGTTTAAATCTATCTATAGACTGAAATAGACTGAAAATCCCTTTAAAGCTTTGATAACATCACAAAATCCGTTTTTAAAATCATCCTGGACATCTGGGCCTTATACCAGAAGGTCATACTCTGAAAAGGGTGTGGCATTTTCAGGACTGGGGGAATCCTCTTTAAGTTCAGGAATCAGGGAACTTTTTACGTCTATATCACATACAGTCCATTTTAGAAACGATCGCGATCGCCTTTGTAGATGTTTGCGATCGCCTCATGGACTAAGTAGGATCACTTAGCAAATATAGAAATGGCTTGATGATTGATATAGGCAACAATTTCAGAACCAATATTGACGTTCTAGGCAAATTCAGGTATGGCCTTCTTACAAGCGACCGACCGTGATTCCTTCAACCCCTCAGAAAATCCATTAGCGGTTCTGAGTGGAGATAGCATTTATATTGTTTATCCCAATGGCAAGGTAGAAGCGATCGCCAGTCAATTTTTAGAGCGATCGCGGATTAAAAACCTACTTCAGGGTTGTCATGTCTGGGGCGACCTGGCTGCTTTTTAAAAAAAGGGATAGCGAGTCATCCAAAATCCGGTGGAGATAACCTCAAATAAAAAGAAGATGTAGAAATGCTCCATTTCTTATCTCTATAGCAGTGTGAGGATATAAAATTCAGCTATCAGGTTACTAACCCGGATTGGGGATTTCCCTGATTAACCTTTTTATTAAGCTAATCAGGGAAAAATTAAAGGATTGATTAAGACCCCTCACCCCCAAAAAATATAAAGTCCGCCAATGCGGACTTCCCGAGATTCAAAATTCGGTTTTAAAGTCTGACGACTAAATGTCGCGTTCGCTTAACTCGCGACTAATATGATCAAAGGGTTGATCTAACCAATCACCGGGTTGAATCCCTGCTTCGGTGACCTTTTCTCTGACCATTTCTTTGAGGATTTGAATCCCAACTACGGTCGGTCCAATGGGAACGCCTAAAGAATTGTAAGTTTCCCGCAATCCTTGCAGAACTCGTTCATCGAGAACGTCGGTATTTCCTGCAACTAAGGCATAGCTGGCATACCGCAGATAATAGTCCATATCCCGCAGGCAGGCCGCATAGCGACGGGTCGTATAGGCATTTCCACCGGGACGAATTAACTCAGGTAAATCGGCAAATAAACGGATCCCGGCTAGTTTCACCAGTTCGGCTGCATTGGCATTAATAATTCCAGCCGCTTGTACCCGGACAGTCCCGGTTTGAAAATAGGACTTCAGGTTATCAATGGCGTCGCGATCGAGATAGCGACCTGTGACGTCATAGTTTTTTATCAGGCTTGTGATTGCGTCGCGCATTAAATTTCTTCTCCTAACAGTGTCAACAGATGGTTTACCACTCTTGTGTCAATGAGAGTGTTGTGCGTTATCCAGATTCGGGCAACAACAGGACCGATCGCCCTTGAGTATTTTGACTCCTTTAATGAGCAAGAATACTTAGGAGGGATGGAGGCAAATTGGCCTTTGCTTCCCCTCGGACGTCAGATGCTCGAACGTTTGTAGTCTACTACAAAGCGATACCCAGGAACAGACTATCGAGCGTACACTCGATAGAAAGGCGATCGGGGTGGGGAGGATGGGGGAGATGGGGAGGATGGGGGAGATGGGGGAGATGGGTCCAATGTTTGTAGTAACGACTTCAGTCGTTACCGCGTTACTTGGCGGATGCCAAGTAACGCGCCCCTTTGGAGGCGATCGCTCCAGTGCCTAAACAGGTGCTTAAGGCGCTCAGTGTGCGTGTCATGGCATCCGCCATGACACGAAAGCAACGACTGAAGTCGTTACTACAAACATCTACCCCATCTACCCCATCTACCCCATCTCTCCCACCCTCCCCATCCTCCCCCTTAAATCCTTAATATTTTCTCTATTCGTCGTCACTCAGAATTGTGCTTAAATCCAACCAGAGTTGTCCAGAATACTCAGGAAACAGATTTTTGTATCAATTGATACAAAAAATCCCTAAGTCAATCCCTAGGATGATTCAGAGATAACGCAACTGAATCTTGGAGCCTGACGAGCGATGGTGCTGCACACCGGCGGATCTGCACCTTGCTAATCCGCGATCGCCAACGCCATAAGGGAGCAGATGCGCTATCAACTCAAGCGACAGAGGGGAATTTTGCAATGTATTGACCCTGCATTGTTCCTGGCGATCGGCACCGACTTTGCCATCGAAAATAGACCGATAGATCTGAATCCTCGAAGTTCGCGGGCGCACCCCGAATGCCTCTCTTCCCACTAAACCTGACCCGGAAAGAGATCCGGCTAGATCTAGGTTCGTACCCAAACCGCTTTGACATCCTGCCCCTTGTCGGCACGCTCGTTCCCTGACGTCGATTGACCCTAACCCAGAACAGAGGAGATATTAATGTTCCAGACTCCACAAGAAGTTTTAAATTATATCCGCGAGCAAGACATCAAGATCATCGATCTCAAGTTCATCGATACGCCAGGAATCTGGCAGCACTGCTCGTTCTATCGCGACTTGATTGACGAAAGTGCCTTCGATGAAGGCGTCGCCTTCGATGGTTCCAGCATCCGGGGTTGGAAAGCCATCAATGAATCGGATATGTCAATGGTCCCCGACCCCACAACGGCTTGGATCGACCCCTTCATGTCCGAGAAAACTCTCAGCATGATTTGCAGCATCAAGGAACCCCGCACCGGCGAATGGTACAGCCGCGACCCCCGCACCATCGCTCAAAAATCCTTGGACTATCTGATTGCCACCGGGTTGGGCGATATGGCTTTCGTCGGCCCTGAAGCTGAATTCTTTGTGTTTGATGATGTCCGCTTCGATCAAACTGAAAACACCGGCTATTACTACGTTGATTCCGTGGAAGGACGCTGGAACTCTGGTAAGCAAGAAGCGGGTGGGAACCTCGGTTATAAACCCCGTTACAAGGAAGGGTATTTCCCCGTTGCGCCAACGGATACCCTCCAAGATATGCGGACCGAAATGCTGCTGACAATGGCGGATTGCGGTGTTCCCATTGAAAAGCATCACCATGAAGTCGCCACCGGCGGACAAAATGAACTGGGGATTCGCTTTGCTCCCTTGGTGCAAGCGGCGGACTATTTGATGACTTACAAGTATGTCATCAAAAACGTTGCTAAGAAATATGGCAAGACGGTGACATTTATGCCGAAGCCTTTATTTAACGATAATGGCTCGGGGATGCACACCCACCAGTCGATCTGGCAAAATGGTCAACCCACCTTCGCTGGAAATGAGTATGCGAATTTGAGCAAATCTGCACTGTATTATATTGGCGGTTTGCTCAAGCACGCTCCGGCTTTGTTAGCGATTACTAACCCCACCACCAACTCTTACAAGCGGTTGGTTCCTGGTTTTGAAGCCCCGGTGAACTTGGCTTATTCCCAAGGTAACCGTTCTGCCTCGATCCGGATTCCCCTTTCTGGACCGAATCCAAAGGCGAAACGCATGGAGTTCCGTTGTCCTGATGCCACCTGTAACCCTTACTTGGCGTTTGCGGCGATGCTCTGCGCTGGTATTGATGGGATTAAGAATCAAATTGATCCCGGTGATCCTTTGGATGTGGATATCTATGACTTGAGCCCGGAAGAGTTGGCTAAGGTCCCCTCTACTCCTGGCTCTCTGTTGGATGCACTCAAGGCCCTGGAAGCGGATCATGAGTTCCTGACGGCTGGCGGTGTGTTTACGGAAGATTTCATCACCAACTGGATTGAGTACAAACTTGACAATGAAGTGAACCCGATGCGTTTGCGTCCTCACCCATACGAGTTTGCACTCTACTACGATTGTTAATCCCTTGGGTTACATACCCTTGGCGAATTAATTAGACAAGGGCCACCCGGTTAGGGTGGCCCTTTTTGGTGACACCAGTGAACAAAGCGGGTTGACTGAGGTTTCGTTACAATTATTTATATTAAAACATCATCGATCGCATTGATTCACCCCTACCATGACCGACTATCTCACTAAAGTAGCCTATCAAACGGTTCAAAACAGCAAAACCTATTTTAGTCTGGCTCATAAATCCATCAGCACTCAGTTACTCAAAACCTTTGCACCCCCGCGCGAATCTAAGACGAATCCCATCTCCCCCAAGCTGTTAATGCTGATTCGGGAACGACTCGATCGCCTGATTGAAACCGACTGGAATGATGCAGAACAGGGGATTTATCCGACGGATCTGCTGTTCGATCATCCCTGGGAAGACTTTTTGCGGCAGTATCCGTTGCTCTGTTTAGATATGCCGACAGTCTGGATGCGATCGCAACAAAACAAGAATCAGGAATTTCCCTCGGACATCGATACCAGCAGCTATCCGGCCTACTATCTGCAAAACTTCCATCACCAAACCGATGGTTACTTAAGTGAAAATTCGGCAAACTTATATGATTTACAGGTAGAATTGTTATTTAATGGGTCTGCCGATGCCATGCGGCGAAGAATTTTAGCCCCCGTAAAGCGCTCTCTCAATACTTGGCCTGCCATTCCTCAAAATCAACTCCGCATTTTAGATGTGGCCTGTGGCACCGGACGCACCCTAAAATTCCTCCGAGGAATGCTCCCGAAAGCTGCACTTTTTGGGATTGATTTATCCCCGGCTTACTTGCGAAAAGCGAATCAAATTCTCTCTCAAATTCCGGGGGAATTACCCCAACTCTCTCAGGCAAATGCAGAGGAGTTGCCCTATCGGGATAATTATTTTCATGCCGTAACTAGCGTTTTTCTATTCCATGAACTTCCAGCGAACGCTCGACAAACGGTGATTAATGAATGTTTCCGGGTTCTGCAACCCGGGGGAAGTTTAACCCTTTGTGATTCGATTCAAGTGAGTGATTCTCCTGAATTGAAAGAGGTTATGGAAAACTTTCCTCAGATGTTTCATGAACCCTACTACCGGCATTATATTCAGGATGATTTAGTCGAGCGATTAGAAACAGCCGGGTTCAAGGATGTTGAAATTGAAACCCATTTCATGAGTAAATATTGGACCGCCCGTAAGCCTCACTTGAGTGAATAGGTCGGGCGACTTGAAAGAGGCGATCGCCTGCTGTGGCGGAGGCGATCGGCCCTATCCAATCAGCCGAAACCCTATTTAAGCCTTAAAAATAGAGACGACAGCGTTTTGAACGCTTCTATTGTCAAGGGTAAGCGACTCAACTGCTCGCACTCGAATGATCAATGCCACCGCAATCTATCAGTCCTTGGAGAGTAGACAGAAACGGCATGGATACGCTATACAAGGTCTAAGAAAAACCCAACGATGCACCAGTAGGAACCTGATAATGACAACCGACTTAGAAACCCAATGCACTCCCACCCCTTCTACGGAAGAGTTATTAGAGGAGCCTTCAGAGACTAACCTCGTAGAGGAACTTGAAACCGTCATTGGCAGTTTGGCTCAGGACCAAAAGGTGATGTTTGCGCTCAACGAATCGGGTCATCTTTGGAAATTCAAATACGGCAGTGTTGAAGTGTTCGTGCAACTGTCAGGAACCAGTGATGAGGATACTTTAACCGTTTGGTCCTTCGTCCTCCAACTCCCCGCCAAGAACGAACCGGAGTTAATGCGGAAGTTATTGGAAATGAACTGGCTGAGCACTTATGAAGCCCACTTTGGCATTGTGGACGACCGAGTGACGGTCCTCAGTAGCCGCACCGTCATGGACCTCAATCCCAGCGAAATTTCGCGATGCGTCACCATCGTAGCGGCGATCGCGGATGAAAATGATGAAAAACTGCTGGCGGAGTACGGACAATAGGTGAAGCAGGACATAGGGTCATTTGTCATTTGTCCTTGGTCCTTAGTCCTTAGTCCTTGGTATTCAACAATCCAAATGACAAATGACAAATGACCAAGGACTAATGACCCTCGATAGTCCTTGGTATTCAACAATCCAAATGACAAATGACAAATGACCAAGGACTAATGACCCTCGATTGTATGAATTACCAAATCGTCTGAATCGTCGTTAATGCCTGAATTTTCCGGTCACGGGTGACTAAGGGAAGATTTAAAGATAAAGCAGTCGCCGCAATAATCCGGTCTGGCATATCTGGCACAGTTGCCCTGTCAATTTGTCGAACAGTTGCGGCAATATTCCGATCCAAGGGTGCTAATAAAATGCCCATATTCGGATTATCCGCTGCATTTAAAACTCGGGTCAGCACCTCATTTACTAAACGCCCTCGTTCAATCAAATAAGAAATTTCTACAATAGAAATAGCAGAAAAATAGATGATATCTCCCTCAGTCGCTGCTTGTTCTAAAGCATTTAATGCCGAGGGAGAAAGTCTGGGGAGGTCAAAAACATACCAAATTATGGTATGCGTATCTGCTACGACAGATGGCATTAAATAATCTCCCGGGGAAAATTACCCCACATCTCTTTCCGGGCTTGGGCAATGTCTTCTTCCGTAATATCAACTTTTAAATCAGCACACAATCCTTTGACGCTCTTTAACGGTCGTTTATGTGGGTTCTTTTGATTAAGAAACTCCGCAAAATCTAGGACTTCTTGCTGCTTGTCGGGGGTTAATGTCCGCAACTTTTCTAAAACGGCCTGTTCTAAATTCATGGGTTCAGTTCCTCCGCCATCCTTATAGGATAGGATAATCTTGGCTCTTTGTTTAATTTAGTTTAGCAAATGTTCCTTCCCCTGTTCAACCACCGAATGAGTGGGTTAAAGGGAGGTAATACCCAATTCGATTGTAAAAAGTCCGTTTTCTCTAGCACCCTTCACTCGTTACTGATGCACAGTCCCCTTTGGCGATTGATTCCACCGATTCAGGTGAACGGTTCCATGCAGATGACCATCGATTTATGGTTACTAGAACAGTATGTCTCAGGGAATCATTCCCCGGTGTTGCGATTTTATACCTGGGACCCGGTGGCAATTTCTCTGGGTTACCATCAACGGCGCTGGCCCCAACGGTGGGAGAATTTAACGTGGCAGGGAATGCCGATTGAGTTGGTACGGCGTCCGACTGGGGGTCGCGCGGTGCTGCATCAAGGGGATTTGACTTATATGGTGGTGATGTCGGATCCGGATGCCGGGGAGGGAACAGGGGCGAAACGCTCTCCGATGCCTGGATATGAGGCGATTTGTGAGTTTTTAATCGCGGGTTGGTGCAGTTTGGGGGTGGAGTTGCGGTATGGTCAGGCTAGACGGGGATACCGGCAGACGGCGAATTGTTTCGCGACGGCAACGGGTGCGGATTTGGTGTTGCCGTCGGGGGAAAAGTTTATTGGCAGTGCTCAACTCCGACGGAATGGGGCGGTTTTGCAGCAGGGTTCGATGCAGTTAAACCCGTCGCCGGAGTTGTTTTCTGAGGTGTTTGGAACGGAAGGACGGGTGCCGGGGTTGCCGGTGCTATCTTTGCCGTTGGAGGTGCTCGGGGAACGGGCGATCGCCTCTTTGGTGGAGTCTGCTTCCCGTTGTTTCGGGGTGCAGTTGATTCCTCAACCTCTTTCTGAGGGTGAATGGGAGGAAATCAACCGCTTCGCTAACCCAGATCTGGAGTGTGGGAAAGATTCAAAGGAAGGTTCTGATTCCAAATCCGATTGATAAAAGTCGGTTTTCGCCTTATCGACTTAATTTCTCTAGGAAATTCTTCTACTCAGTCGGGAAGTTGTGCTGGCTTTATCTGCGAACAAACTGCCGGAAATCTTCATCTTGGGTACTCAATTTTACCCAGTCTGCTCCCGCTTTACTTAATTTTTCCACCAGCCGATCGCAGGCGGGGCGTTCCGTGGCATAATGACCCGCGTCAATCAAAACTAAGCCGCGATCGCGCGCTTCCTGGAATTGATGAAATTTGCAATCTGAGGTGAGATAAGCCTCAGCACCCGCTTGAACCACGGCATCGATATAACTTGCTCCAGAACCACCTAAAACCGCTACCCTGCGGATGCGTTTCTCGGGGTCAGCCGGAGAAACAATCAGTTCGGGCGGCTGCAATTTTGCTTGAATTAGGGTTAACAAATCCCGGAGGGGAAGTGCCGGTTCTAGTTGTCCGATTCTTCCATAACCGAGTCCCGGTTGGGTAGGGACAACCGCCTTGACTTGTTTAAGTTTTAAGAGCTGCGCTAAGACATCAGCCGTGCCATGATTCACTTGGTCAAAATTGGTGTGAGCGCTGTAAATGCCGATGCGATGGGTAAAGGCAAGTTTTGCCATCTCACCAATTGCTTCACCGCTACAGAGGGAATTGACTCCTCCAAAAATCAGGGGATGGTGAGCAAAGATTAAATTAACGGGTTCATCGGTTTGTTGGAGGGCGATGGCTTCTTCCATGACGGCTAAGGTGGGGGTTAAACAGACTAACACCCGCGCCGGTTGGGTTAAGATTCCCGGTTCGATTTGCCAACCACAATTATCCCATTTTTCTTGCCATGCTGGGTTTGCCCAGCCTTCAAACCATTGAATGAGTTCGGAAATCTTCATGTTGCTACTCAGTCATCCCTTTGTACAGCCTAGGTTTCAGTTTAACAAAGCTGCTCCGAGTTCGGGGCGATCGCTCGTCTCATACCAAATCCGGTTGTGAAAGACCTATTTTACTCTTCAGCCTGCGTAGGCAGGCTTTGTCTGTGTAGCCCCACCCTTGAGTGTGCGGGTTTTTATAGACCTTTAACAACCGAATTCCGTCTCAGTTGGGAATTTCAGCCCGGGGTGCTGTACTCAATCCGGGATGAAGTCAGGGGCGATCGCCTCGGTTCTGGGCGACCCCAGCCAAAATTCCCCCCTTTCCGGCTGATCCGGGTAGCATCATCATCATTTAAAAACAAATTGTCATCAGATTGATTCGATTCGTTTGACTTCGAGTGCCTTTCCTAATCTATTAACCAGGACGTTGCCAAATTAAGCCTGATAAATATTCCTCTAGGGAGAGTTAATGGGCTGATTTTAATTCTATAAATAAAAAGCATATCTTGTATTTGTTAACTTCTAAAAATCAGGTCTTGTAAATTTGGGTCAGTTGTCCCTCAAAAATCAGGGTTAATCTCTCCTGAGAAATATTTGACTGGTTTGAAATCACATATTTTGGCAGGTTTATAAGAGTGCAAAATTTTGAAAAGTATGTTATAAACTGAATTACCAAAAATTACTTCTTCCAATACAATTACCAGGAGTTCGTTTATGGCAAACCTTTGGCCGTTCATTGAAACGAATGGGGGAGAAATCACCAGACTGTTGATAGAAACTCCCTTGGCTCAAGTTTTAAGCGGCCCCATTAAAGACCCCGTTGCCATTTTTTTGATTATCATGGCAATGATGCTCGTCGCGCCTTTGGTGTTTGAGCGATTAAAACTGCCGGGAATTGTGGGTCTAATTCTAGCTGGAGTTGTCATCGGACCCTACGGTTTGGGACTCTTAGCCCGGGATGAAACGATTGTGCTCTTAGGCACAGTTGGATTATTATTTTTAATGTTTATGGCGGGGTTAGAAACCAGTTTAGATGACCTCAAACTCAATGCGGATAAAGCCATTGTCTTTGGTCTATCTACCTTTGCCATTCCGATGATATTAGGAACTGGGGCGATGTTGTTGCTAGGATATAGCTGGTTAGCCTCAATTCTTGTTGCTTCTTGTTTTGCCTCTCATACCCTGCTGGCATTGCCCGTTTTGACCCGCTTGGGAATCATGCGAGCGCAAGCAGTAACGGCCACATTGGGCGGAACCTTAATCACGAATGTTCTGGCATTGTTAGTATTAGCCGTTGTGGTTAAAGCATACGGAGGTGAATTAACCCTAGACTTTTGGCTGTTTCTCATTCCAGCCTTGGCAATTTATACTCTCGCTACCTTGTGGGGAGTTCCCAAACTCGGGCGATGGTTTTTCAGAAAATTTGGTCATGATGAGGGAGCAGAATTTACCTTTGTGGTGGCTACCTTGCTGGTGGTTTCTTATGTGGCTCAACTGATTGAAATTGAGGCCATTATTGGAGCATTTTTAGCGGGAGTGGCGATTACTCAACTGATTCCCGCTTTGAGTCCGTTAATGAATCGGATTCAGTTTATTGGAAATACGCTCTTTGTCCCCTTCTTTCTGCTGTCTGTGGGGATGTTAATTGACCCGATGATTCTGATTAGTGAACCCCGATCGCTCGTAGTCGCCGGGGTCATGATTGCTGCTGAATTTATTGCTAAATATCTAGCCGCCTGGGGTTCAGGGAAGCTATTTGGCTGGACCTTTCCCAGTACAATGGTCGTATTTGGTTTGTCCGTTGCTCAAGCCGCTTCTACCCTAGCAGCGGTTACCGTTGCTTATGAGATAGAACTGGTGGATGAAGTCACCGTGAATGGCATTATTGCAATGATTCTCGTCAGTTGTATTGCTTCTCCCTGGATTACTGCCAAATGGGGAAAAGGGGTAAAACCCGAGGAGAAAACGACAACCAGTGAAACTCAAGGGTTGACCGATCGCGTTTTAGTTCCCGTTGCCAACCCCAGTACCGAAGATAATCTGTTAAATTTGGCGATTTTGTTGGCCAAAAACTCCAAGGGTACATTGCTTCCTTTGCACGTTCTTTCGGATAAAAATGGCCGGATTTCCCCGGAACAAAGAATTCAACAAACCCAGTTATTAGCAGCAGCAGAAACCATTGCTCATGCGGCAACGGTAGCCGTAGAACCCATTGGTCGAATTGATGCGGCGATCGCCGGTGGGATCGTTCGCAGTGCCTCGGAACGCAATGCCACCTTAATTATCTGTGGGTGGAAAGGATTCTCTACCTATCGGGAAAATTTCTTTGGCAACGTGATCGATCGGATTGTGCGCCGATCGCCAGTCCCAGTTCTGATTACCCGATTTCCCCAACCTATCGAGAATACCGCCCGAATTTTTGTCGCCGCCACCCTCGCCGAAACTACCTCTGGGGAATTTAAACAAACCCTAGAAATTGCCAACACCATCGCCACTGAACTCAAGGCTAACTTACAGTTATTATTAATTGTCACTGGAAGTTCTAAAGACATAGAATTTGACCTCGAAGCCTTTGGATTGAATGAAACAACTCCCGTTCAACGCCTGCGGGGAAACTTTGTTAGAAAAGTATCAAGAATGCTCAAAACCGATGATTTGTTAGTTTTAACCTCCGCTTCTCATCAACATCAAGCCTTTGGCTTATCCGGCAGATTAGTAGAACCGGAAGCCATCGTGCGAGCACATCCTGATGTGGCAACCCTTGTGGCGCATTTTCCGCCCCGAAGTTAACCCTAATTTTGATTCCCTTCACCCTCTATTAATCCGCATCTTCGAGATTGGTGATGGGTTCTGAATTAAGAACCCATTTGGGTGGATGGAATCAACCGGCGATCGGCTCAATCCTCCGCCTGTAACGGTGGCGCTGTCGGGATAGGAGAGTAGCGATCGCCCCCCTCCAATTCATATTTAGAGGGTCTATTTTTCCATTTATCCATAATATCCTTAAAATATAACTCTTGAATCCAAATTTGAGCAACCACCGTCAACGGGAGAGCTAACAATAATCCCAACACCCCAAAAATACTGGCAAAGAAAATTTGCGCGACCAAGGTCACCGCTGGTAACAAAGACACTTGTTTGGCCATCACCGTAGGGGTGAGCCAATAACTTTCAATTTGTTGAATAATGATATACCAAATCAACACTGCCAAGGCTTTCCACGGGGCATCTAATAACGCAATCATCAAGGGAAAGACCGCGCTCATGGTTGGGCCAATATTGGGAATAAAATTAAAAAGCCCTGCCATTAACGCATGAACTAAAACCAGGTCCACTTTTAAGATCCAGAGGCCGAGTCCACTTAAACTCCCGATAAAAATACAATTAATCGTAATTCCGGCCAACCAGTTCCCCAAACCAATTTCACATTCATCTAAAATTTCATTGGCCCGACGGCGATAAAAAGAAGGAAATAGCCGGACAAATGCCTGCCGATATTCCAAGGGATTGGCTAACAGCATTAAAGTGAGCACAATCACAAATAAAAATTGCAGGGCAATTCTAAAAGAATTGGAGAAGAAATCGAAAAAATTCGTGACCGATCGCAAAACCAACGGCTGCAACTGCACAATCAACTCAGCCAGACTCGGCGGTTGAGGTAACCACAGGGGCAACTGAGTCTCCAGCGATCGCAGCCAAACCCGCAACGCTAGAAACACTTGCGGTAATAACTCAATCATCCGTTGGGATTGTTCCAGAAACTGAGGAACCACCAGCCAAATAAACAGCACATTGAACAAAACCGTCAAACTCAGAGTGATGAAAATAGCAACCGTGCGGTTGAGACGTAATCGCTTCTGGAACTGCTTGGCAATACTATTTAAAGCAGTAGCAAAAACAACCGCAACAAATAACAGTAACAACAATTGCCGAATTTCCCACAGAATATAAAGGGAAATCAGAATGGCAACAAACCCCAGCCATTGACCAAATTTCACAGGTGTTGCTCGCGCGCGATAATAAACTTTCCTTTAGGAATATAGCCCATGACCTCGGCAAATTGGGGAGAGGGGCCGCGATTTTAGGGCAGTCTCTTGCCCCTACCCGGTAAAAAATCCCCGGACCCGCCCGCTTTTTTGATATTCTGAACCATTGGACTAGCAATTATTCAAACCATGCCCGCGCCCAGCACCTCTACCCTCACAGCATTTCCTCTGACAGCAGTTGTTGGTCAGGAGGCGATTAAACTCGCCCTACTGTTAACCGCAGTAGACCCCGGATTGGGAGGACTGGCGATCGCCGGTCGTCGGGGAACCGCCAAATCCGTGATGGCGCGTGCCATTCACGCCCTGTTACCCCCGATTGAAGTCGTCAAAGACTCCCTCGCCAACTGCAATCCCAGCAATCCCGATGAATGGGACGACCTCACCCGAGACACTTATCCGACCCAAGGTAGCAACGGCACGACCCCGGATGAGGTTCCCACCCAAATTATTCCCGCCCCCTTTGTCCAAATCCCCCTCGGGGTCACGGAAGACCGTCTTTTAGGGTCCGTGGATGTGGAACAGTCGGTCAAGCAAGGGGACACCGTATTTCAACCGGGTTTACTCGCCCAAGCGCATCGGGGGGTACTCTATATCGATGAAATCAACCTCCTCGATGACCAAATTGCTAACCTGCTGTTAAGCGTCCTCACCGATGGACGCAACCAAATCGAACGGGAAGGGATTAGCTTCCAACATCCCTGCAAACCCCTATTTATCGCCACCTATAACCCCGAGGAAGGGTCCCTGCGCGAACATCTGCTCGATCGCATTGCCATTACCCTCTCCGCCGATGGGGTCCTCGGCCTCGATCAGCGCGTGGAAGCGGTGGAACAAGCCTTATCTTACTCCGCCTCTCCCCAAGCATTCTTACACCAATACACCGAAGACATCGACAACCTCAAAACCCAAATTCTCCTCGCCCGAGAATGGTTAAAAGATGTCGAAATTCAATCGGACCAAATCGCCTATCTCGTCAATGAAGCCCTCCGAGGGGGCGTTCAGGGTCATCGCGCCGAATTATTTGCCCTGCGCGTTGCCAAGGCATCGGCGGCCCTGGATGGTCGCACCGCAGTCAATGCCGAGGACCTGCGTCGGGCGGTGGAATTGGCGATCGTTCCCCGTTGCACGATTGTCCAAACGCCACCAGAGGAGGAACAACCGCCACCGCCACCGCCACCGCCACCGCCGCAAGACAACTCGGATCAGCAACAAGAGGAACCGGAGGAGGAAGAACCGGAAGAACAGGAAGAAGAGGAACAACCGGAACAACCGGAACAGGAACAAAGTATTCCCGAGGAGTTTTTGTTCGACCCCGAAGGGGTGATCATGGACCCGAGTGTGCTGTATTTCGCACAAATGGCGAAGCGGCAAGGCAAGACCGGCAGTCGCACAATTATTTTTTCCGACGATCGCGGACGGTATATTAAGCCGATGTTACCCAAGGGGAAAGTGCAACGGGTGGCGGTGGATGCGACGTTACGCGCTGCTGCCCCCTATCAAAAAGCCCGTCGGGAACGGCAACCGGACCGGAAGGTGATTGTAGAACAAGGGGATTTGCGATCGAAGCGCTTGGCGAGAAAAGCTGGTGCTTTGGTAATTTTTGTGGTGGATGCCTCGGGTTCGATGGCACTCAATCGGATGCAATCGGCTAAAGGTGCGGTCTTACAACTGTTGACCGAAGCCTATCAAAACCGCGACCAAATTGCTTTGATTCCGTTCCGGGGAGAACAGGCGGATGTCTTGTTACCCCCGACGCGATCGATTACTTCCGCCCGCAGACGGTTGGAACGGTTGCCCTGTGGCGGGGGTTCGCCCTTAGCACATGGGTTAACCACCGCAGTGCGGGTGGGATTAAATGCTCAACAATCGGGAGATATCGGTCAGGTGGCGATCGTCGCCATTACCGATGGACGGGGGAATGTTCCCTTATCTCGGTCCTTGGGTGAACCCCAGATCGAAGGTGAGAAACCGGATATTAAGGGAGAATTACTGGAAATTGCCGGAAAAATTCGCGGCGTGGGAATGCAGTTGTTGATGATTGATACAGAGAATAAGTTTGTTTCTACTGGGTTTGCCAAAGAGTTGGCCAAAGCGGCAGGGGGTCGATATTATAGTTTACCCAAGGCCACAGACCGGGCGATCGCCGATATGGCTAGAGGTGCATTAGCCGAAATGAAATCGCGCTAAAACCGGAGTACAGGAGTAAGTCGATCGCCCCCCTGATGTAGGGGTTTGGTTCCCAAACCCGCTGGAGGATGTAGGGGTTTGGTCCCCAAACCCTCTTGATGATGTAGGGGTTTGGTCCCCAAATCCTCTTGATGATGTAGGGGTTTGGTTCCCAAATCCTCTTGATGATGTAGGGGTTTGGTTCCCAAACCCTCTTGATGATGTAGGGGTTTGGTTCCCAAATCCTCTTGATACGGAGGGGAGGGTTTGGAGACCAAACCCCTACATCACGGGGAGTCAATCAGGTAGAGAGGATAGAGATCGCCCCTGGGACCCGGAGTCTCTGCGGGCAAAACAATGCATGGACTAGACCCAACTCATGCCATAATAAGTCGGCTGTCGCCCAACAAAATTGCTGCTGTCAATGGCTGAACGACCCCAATCCCCGGAAGAACTTGCTGCGGTTTTAGAAAACATCACGGACTTGAATTTTAACCTTCCGGACCCGGAAGATGAGGACATTTCCGAGCCTGATTTTGAGCATCAGGTGGATAATGCCTGGAAAGTTTGCGACCATTTTGACCTGCAAACGGATATTTGGCGTGGACGGATCCTGAGTGCGGTGCGCGATCGCGAGAAAATTGGCGGGGAAGGACGCGGCAGGGGCTTCCTCAACTGGCTCAAAGACCGGGAAATCAGCAAAAGTCAGGCATACTCCCTGATTGAACTGGCCAACAGTGCCGATACCCTCTTAAGTCAGGGGGATTTGGACCCGGATACCATTAATAAATTTAGCAAACGGGCGTTTGTGGAAACGGCTAAATCTGCCCCGGAGGTGCAGCAGATGGTCACCCAAGCGGCCCGAGATGGCGATCGCATCACCCGCAGGGAAGTGCGCCAACTCTCGGACGAATGGACTGCCATGACGTCGGAATTGCTGCCGGAAGAGGTGAAAGAAAAGGCCACTGCCGGTTCT
>NZ_JAMXOT010000501.1 GCF_024220515.1 Oscillatoria sp. HE19RPO | reverse complement strand
TGTTCCAGATGAATCAGGATGGGGATTTTCCCATATTTCAGTTGGGCTCGGATGACGAGATCCGCTGCGTATTTCTCCCCCGAGGTGATGTCGGTAAAGAGTTCTTTATCTTGGAAGGATAAGGAGTCCGGGTCTAGGGCGTTCCAGAGTTCGGGGAAAAACAGTTCCAAGAATTCGGGCAAGAAGGTTTCTAGGAGTTCTTTGAATAGGCGATCGTGGTCTATCATGGAGATTTGATGGGGGTTACAGTTCTGATATTGTGTTTTATTTTACTATCAAATTGGGTGGTTTTTTTAGGATATATTTTCGGTTTAATTTGGGGGTAATTTGTCAAGTTAGAGAGGGAGTTTTTGTTAAAAATAGTTGATAAAAAATTAGCGATCGCCTCACGAATGTTTGTAGTAACCCCTTTAGGGATGCGATTAAAAGGAATCAATCAAGGAGTCACTACGAACATTGCAAGGGGACATACTCACTCGGTCAGGTGCGTCAGCAAACATCTCGATAAAACCGATCGCCTGTTTATCTGACGCACCCAATCCATTAACCCTCGGTTCTTTCGTTCAACCAGGCGACGAGATCCGCTTCACTGGTAAAATCCAATAGGGCCTCGCTCAACTCCTCTAACTGGGGAGTTGATAACTGTCGGACTGCCAAATCTAACTCGGGAGAAATGCCTCCGCAACGGCGATTGAGTTGGCGCTGAACCAGGGAAACCGTTGCTTCCCGCATTCCTTGTTCCATCCAACTGGTGACAATTTCCATGACTCCCTCCTGTTCTTGGGGTAAAATGCTACTTAATTCGGCTTGCAAGTAGAGAGTAGACAACCGGGGTTCTACTCAAATCGCTGCTCAGGAGTAACTAATCTGGCACAAAAACCTGATTTTTAGTGCCTTTTAACTAATCCTGTATCGATATCCTAGTAGAAACCTGGGTAAACTGTTTAGATAGGGTTAAGGCAATTATGAAACTCACACTCAAATCTAAGGTTGATGCGGAAGGTAAGCTCTTTTTACAACTTCCTCCAGAATTTGCTAATCAAGAACTAGACATTATTATTGATTCTTCTCAAGAACCAATGCCCACTCCAGAAGACTTAGGGTATCAGGCTGATTTTTTTGAGAAAACGGCTGGAAAATGGCAAGGAGAACCTTGGGTTAGAGAAGATTTAGGAGATTGCGATCGCAGAATTTGGGATGTTGAGCCATGATTTATTTATTGGACACAAATACTTGTATTCAATATTTAACGGGGCGCAGTGAAAATGTCAGTTATAAATTTAAAACTACTCTTCGTCAAAATATTGGTTTGTGTGCTGTGGTCAAGGCCGAATTGTATTATGGAGCTTGTCGCAGTGCCAAAAAAGAACAAAATCTCGCTTTATATGAATTATTTTTTTCCCAATATATGAGTTTACCATTCGAGGGGAAATCAGCCAAGGTTTATGGAGAAATTCGCGCTTAACTCTCTAGGCTAGGGACTCCTATCGGTCCTTATGATTTTCAAATTGCGGCGATCGCATTAGCCAACAATCTCATCTTAGTCACTCATAATACTCAAGAATTTAAAAGGATTCAAAATTTAAAACTTGAAGATTGGGAAATTCTATAAATTCCCTCCGGTTATGGATAAATCTGTCACTTCCTAAAAAATCCAAGATTTAATCCTTGATTCTGACAGGTTTTTGCATGAATGCGTCAGCAAATATCTGCTGACGCACCCAATCCATTAACCCTCGGTTCTTTCGTTCAACCAGGCGACGAGATCCGCTTCACTGGTAAAATCCAATAGGGCCTCGCTCAACTCCTCTAACTGGGGAGTTGATAACTGTTGGACTGCCAAATCTAACTCGGGAGAAATGCCCCCGCAACGGCGATTGAGTTGGCGTTGAACCAGGGAAACCGTTGCTTGCCGCATCCCCTGTTCGAGTCCTTGTTCGATTCCTTGTTCCATCCAACTGGTGACAATTTCCATGACTCCCTCCTGTTCTTGGGGTAAAATGGTACTCAATTGTGCTTGAAATAGGGCTTGTTCTTCTGGATTTAAGCGTAGGTAAACATCGATAAATCCGGA
>NZ_JAMXOT010000335.1 GCF_024220515.1 Oscillatoria sp. HE19RPO | reverse complement strand
AAGGGGATTCCAACAAATAAATCATCCTTGCTTTGATGCGATCGCACCTAACAAGGCTCTTTTAGCCCGCGCAGGCACCGCTTTGTCCGTGTAGCCCCAGGCTTGAGCCTGCGGGTTTTTTGAAGGTTTTATTTTTTGGATTTCCCTAAGTGGAAAATTCACTTGTCAAAATTTTACCGAATATTGACTACAGTATCGCTCCAGTCTGATAGGGGGACACCCAATCATCCTGACAATGGATCCAAGATTGATAATCTTGTCATGAGAGCCAGAAAGCTGGCTTTCTCTCGGTCAAATTCAGTTAGACTAGCGATATTCCCCGGACAAAACATCGAGGATTTGCCTAGATGGGCTGCTTTTACGGCAGTGGGTTGTGAAAAACCCAGTTTCTAACCTTTACTGTATCGTCGTCCGAGGGCAAAGTAGCCAGACTCCACTGGAGGGTAAAATTTTGATCGGGGTAGACTGGGGGCGATTTTCCTCAAACATGACATCATAAAATGGAGATAAAATTTACAGACCCTTTCAAAAACCCAAGCAAGGCGTCATAATAGATACTTTATCCTTGGGGTTCGATATTCCTGTAATCCAGATTGATTCGACTTGCTCATCGGTTTTACCCCGAAGGGAAAATCCCACTATTGAGTTTGATTATTACAGATAAATGGAAATTTCACCCGCTTTGCATCCTTCCCACATCGAACCGGCGCTTTCCCCCCTAGATGTATCCGTCGTTGTTCCTATTCACAACGAGGTGGAAAGTCTGCCGCACTTGATCGGTGCGATCGCCCAAGCCCTCAGTGACGCCCAACTTAATTATGAACTGATCTGCGTGGATGATGGCTCCACCGATGGCTCCACCGAAGTCCTCAGACAAGAAGCAAAAACGCGAAATGACCTAGTAGCAGTGATTTTGCGCCGCAACTATGGTCAAACTGCGGCAATGGCAGCGGGATTTAAGTCGGCGCGATCGCCGATTATTGTCACCTTGGATGGGGATTTGCAAAATGACCCCGCTGATATTCCTGAACTGGTGATCAAATTAAATGAGGGATATGATCTCGTCAGTGGTTGGCGTCAAAAGCGTCAAGATGCGGCCCTCACTCGCTTGCTTCCTTCTAAAATTGCTAATGCCATGATTGCCAAAGTAACCGGGGTCAAATTGCACGATTACGGCTGTTCTTTGAAAGCATACCGCAAGGAAATTGTGGCGGATATGAATCTCTACGGAGAGTTGCATCGGTTTTTACCCGCCTTAGCATTTATTGAAGGGGCCAGAATTGTCGAAATTCCAGTCCGCCATCATGCGCGTCGCTATGGTCAAAGCAAATATGGATTAGGCCGAACGATTCGGGTCTTGATGGATTTGTTGACAGTTTTTTTTATGAAGAAATTTCTCACCCGTCCTATGCACGTTTTTGGAGGGTTTGGGATTATTTCTATGGTCTTGGGGTTTGGATTAGGATTGTATTTAACCATTCTCAAACTCGGATTTGGGGCAAGTATTGGAGACCGCCCCTTATTGATTTTGGCCGTGGTCCTGTTTTTGGCTGGAGTGCAATTGTTTAGTTTTGGCCTCTTAGCTGAATTATTGATGCGAACCTATCACGAATCTCAGCAACGACCGATTTATCGGATTCGTGAAGTGATTGAACCTGCGCCACGATAACAGATTGCTCAACAAAAGGGACAAGAAACCGGGTTTCTGGCTTAAACTTTTGGTGAATTGCTAGAGGGGTGGTGAAGAAACCCGGTTTCTAATTTTTACCTGGTTTTATAACCTCTGGTGGTTTTATAACCTCTGCCAGGACAAGAAACCGGGTTTCTGGCTTAAACTTTTGCCTCTTAACTGAAAGTGAATCAAGAAACCCGGTTTCTGACTCTCTATTTTCATCGTTTCTCCTGCATCTTTCCCCTATTCCCGAATCCCCTCGTCGGGAATGCCGACGGCGGAAAGTCCAGCGATCGCCCGTAAGTTTTGGACGCGAATCAGTTCCATAAAATCTAACCCGGGTCTGCCTTCTAGGGTAGCGACGGTTTCGATCGCACTCAACAGATGTCTAGCGGCCTCAGATTCGTTATAACCTCTTCTCAGGGCAATTTGAATCGCCGATTGATCCGCCTCGATTTCGCGATCGCTGCGGTGAGTGCTTCGCCAAATTTGAGCGCCTGCAAGGGCCGTTAACCCCCCAGCGGTGACGACTCCCACCGCATCTCCTTGGACCAATTCAACCACAGTGCCCAATAATCCAGCAATCACAACCCCTTGATATAAGTCCGGTTTAAACCATTTCACTCCCAATAACCAGCTAACGGTTCTCAGGAGTAACAAGTCTCTTTGGGGTCTGGATAATTTGCGCCAGAAGTCAAAGTTAATATAAATTGGTCGTTCCCTCGCCCAAGGCAGGGGAAAGGAACTCGCGATCGCCGTGGATTGTTGCGGTTTATTGACGATTTTGCACAGCATCCGACCCGATGCAGGCATCAAGTCTAATAAGCGGTAGATTTCGGGTGATGGATCCATGATAGGCAGATTCCGGTTGAGAGTGGGGATAGTTTAGAGTTTGGGGGAACTCGCAAAGAAACGCCCAGAGCGTCCTACAATAGAATACGATAGTGCGATTCGTTCCTCCTTTGGAGTGGGTGGGGAAAAACCAGCCCTTCGAGGGAATATTAGGGCACCTATCGGCCATCTTAATGAGTGAAGTTTAAGACATGGAAGCTTTTGAGCCAATTCCACCGGAATGGACAACGAAGGCAGTTCACGCTCACGAGTTCTACTGCCCTTCCTGCCATGGGACCTCTATGCAGGCGCAGCGGGTTTGGATTAATCGGCGATCGCCGGTTTATACGGAAAACCACCGTCGCAAGTGGCAGGAGTTTTACGAGTGTGGGAACTGTGGTTGTGTTTGGTGGGCCTGGAGTAGCGATCGCCCCCCTTCTGAGTTTGGCGATCGCCAAGTCCCGCCCCGAGATGATTTCCCCTCGTCTCTGGATGATTTATTCTAACCCTTGACAAAAGTCAGGCATTATGCTTATAGCTAACCCAGGGAAAAATAGCGAAGCGATTTACCACCGAGGGGATTGTTCTAGCAATTTTTGGGCTGCCACCCGATCCAACCCTGGGGAGAAAAAATACCCCTGTCCATAATCGCAGTGCAAGGACCCAAATTGGGTCGTCCTAAATATGTAATGATGCTCATAAATTGCTGATAGAAATTCAGCGGTTTTGTAAAAAACACAAATAAAAACAATAACCTTTCAATAAACTAGACTTATTGAAATTATTTGAAATAAAAATATTTTTTTCTACCGAAGGTAAAATGTTAAATTAGGGCCAAGAATTTTAGAGGAATTAAGACCTGAAAAATTCGATAAATTCTCAACCCACCAAGAAATTTATGGACCTTGAAGACCCTAAACCACTCTGTCCTAAATGTGGTTCTCATAACATCCGTAAAAAGGGTCATATTCATAATTGCAAGCAAAATTATCAACGTTCATACATATTGTGGGCGACAGTTTCTTGAGATAACCCCCAAAAAATATAGGGAGCATCTCAATTTTGCCTAAAAGGGGAATTTACACGTCTTGCTCCCCCTTCCCTCGTAGGGAAGGGGGCTGGGGGGTTAGGTCTCTTTGCCAAATTGAGATAACCCCCAAAAAATATATTTCTAATTTCCTACAAAATCTGGTTGATAAACTCTGACTTGAAAAAATACCTTTGGCTGGTATATGTAGAGTCCTTGGAGTTTGCTGGAACTTGGCTTCAAGAATATGTGAACGCCAAGTATGCCAAGGTTCTTAGAGAACTTAACCTATCAGCTAAAGCCCCAGAAAACGCCAGTAATGTGATGAACTTTAGTCTGATGTTCAAAAAAAAGAAAATCAACAATGGGTTTGCCTTGCTCTAAATTTAAACACCCGAGAAATTGTTGGATGTTACGAACGGAGATCGCAGTCAAAAATCAGAATGAAAGTTATGGGATTCCTGACCGCCTGTTGATCGCCAATGTGCTGTTTGTTATACCGATTTTAGGCAAGCCTACGAATGTGTATTGCCTAAAAAACGGCATAAAGCTGTGAGCAAAAATAGCGGAAAACCCAGCCATATTGATGAACGATTTAATAATACGTTAAGGCAGCGAATTTCGCGGCAAGGCTTGAAAAACTTTATCTTTATTTTAAAAAATTAGAAAATTATATTGGAGCCTTATGGTGTTTTATTCACTATGTATAAAGAATCATTACATATTTAGGACTACCCTACAGGGGGATGATAAACTTATTCTATAAAAATATCAGGCAATCTACCGTGAACAATCAAATCATTTTCGTAGACTCCACCGTACAAGACTATCAAAGCCTAATTAACAAAGCCGATGCCGCTCAAATTTTCATTTAAAATGAAAATTTGAGCGGCATCGACCAAATTACCAACGCCCTAGCCAATCAAAAAGACATTTCAGCCCTACATATCCTATCCCACGGCAGCGAAGGCAGCCTCAACCTCAGCACCGAAGCCCTCAATAGCAATAACCTAGATAAATTCAGCCCCCAAATCAAACAATGGGGAAAAGCCCTCACCCAAAATGCCGACATCCTATTATATGGATGCGAAGTCGCCAAAGGAGAAACCGGCCAAAACTTCCTCAAACGACTCAGTGAAATCACCGAAGCCAACATCGCCGCCTCAGCCACCCCCACAGGTAGCGCCGAATTAGGGGGAGACTGGAAACTAGAAGTCCAAACAGGCTCCATCAAAGCCACAATCCCCTTTAACGCCAAAGCCCTCAACACCTACATCGGCATACTTGGTTTAGCCCCTAAAGTAGACTTCACCACTGGCACTCAGCCCATCTCCGTCAGCATCGGCGACTTCAACGGGGACGGCAAAGCCGACTTAGCAGTGGTGAACTTCGCCAGCGCCTCCACCTCCATCCTGCTCAACACCACCGCCACAGGAGCCTCCACCCCCACCTTCGCCCCTAAAGTAGACTTCACAACTGGCATTGGCCCCCGCTTCGCCAGCATCGGCGACATCAACGGTGACGGCAAACCCGACTTAGCAGTGACGAACCAACCCAGCACCACCACCTCCATCCTGCTCAACACCACCACCATGGGAGCCGCCACCCCCACCTTCGCCCCTAAAGTAGACTTCGCCACTGGCATTAACCCCTACTCCATCAGCATCGGCGACATCAACGGGGACGGCAAATCGGACTTAGCAGTGACGAACCTCTCCAGCAACACCGCCTCCATCCTGCTCAACACCACCACCACGGGAGCCGCCACCCCCACCTTAAACCCTAAAGTAGACTTTGCCACGGGCTCTACCCCCCTCTCCGTCAGCATCGGCGACATCAACGGGGACGGCAAACCCGACTTAGCTGTGGCGAACTTCAACAGCGCCAGCGCCTCCATCTTCCTTAACACCACCACCACGGGAGCCGCCACCCCCACCTTCGACCCTAAAGTAGACTTCGCCACTGGCACTCGCCCCATCTCCGTCAGCATCGGCGACATCAACGGGGACGGCAAACCGGACTTAGCTGTGGCAAACAACAACAGCAACACCGTTTCCATCTTCCTTAACACCACCGCCACGGGAGCCACCACCCCCACCTTCGCCCCTAAAGTAGACTTCGCCACTGGCAATAACCCCATCTCCGTCAGCATCGACGACTTCAACGGGGACGGCAAACCGGACTTAGCTGTGGCGAACTTCAACAGCAACACCGCCTCCATCTTCCTCAACACCACCGCCACGGGAGCCACCACCCCCACCTTCGCCCCTAAAGTAGACTTCGCCACTGGCGATCGCCCCCGCGACGTCAGCATCGGCGACTTCAACGGGGACGGTTTACAGGACTTAGCAGTGGCGAACCGCTACAGCAACAGCGCCTCCATCTTACTCAACACCAACGCTAAAGTAACTGCTGTCACCGCTAACACCACTAACGGTAGCTACGGTGTCGGTGCTACTATAAATATCACCGTCATCTTTGATGCGGCTGTGGATGTCACCGGCACACCTCAACTGCAACTAGAAACTGGCACCACTGACCAATTTGCAAATTATACTGGTGGTACCGGCACTACGACCCTCACCTTCGACTATGTGGTGCAAGCTGGAGACTCCTCTATTGATTTAGAATATCTCTCCACAACGGCTCTCACTCTCAACGGCGGCACAATTCAAGATAAGTTGGCTGTGAATGCCGATTTAACTCTCCCCACCTTAGCCACACTTAACTCCCTCGGCGGTAGTAAAGCCATAGTTGTTGATACCGTTGCACCTACAGTTGCTTTAACATCCCCAGCCGCCGCCACAGTCAACGCACCCTTTACCGTTACTGCTACCTTCAGTGAAGATGTCATCGGCTTTGATGCTACTGATATTACGGTTGGCAATGCTACTGTAGGTAACTTTGTCACAGTTGATGCCAAAACCTACACCTTTGATGTGACTCCGACTGCGGATGGGAGTGTGACTGTTGATTTACTTGCAGCTAAGGCTACGGATACTGCGGGGAATAATAATACGGCGGCTACTCAGTTAACTCGCACTGCTGATGTCACTGTACCCACAGTTACTTTAACATCCCCAGCCGCCGCCACAGTCAACGCACCCTTTACCGTCACCGCTACCTTCAGTGAAGATGTCACCGGCTTTGATGCTACTGATATTACGGTTGGCAATGCTACTGTGGGTAACTTCGTCACAGTTGATGCTAAAACCTACACCTTTGATGTGACTCCGACTGCGGATGGGAGTGTGACTGTTGATATTGCCGCTGCCACATCTACAGATAGTGCCAGTAACAATAATACTGCTGCAACTCAATTAACTCGCACTGCTGATACTGTTGCACCCACAGTTGCTTTAACATCCCCAGCCGCCGCCACAGTTAATAGTTTATTTACCGTCACCGCCACCTTCAGTGAAGATGTCACCGGCTTTGATGCTACTGATATTACGGTTGGCAATGCTAATGTCGGTAACTTCACCACAGTTGATGCTAAAACTTACACCTTTGATGTGACTCCGACTGCGGATGGGAGTGTGACTGTTGATATTGCCGCTGCTACATCTACAGATAGTGCCAGTAACAATAATACTGCTGCAACTCAATTAACTCGCACTGCTGATACTGTTGCACCCACAGTTGCTTTAACATCCCCAGCCGCCGCCACAGTTAATAGTTTATTTACCGTTACTGCTACCTTCAGTGAAGATGTCACGGGTTTTGATACTACTGATATTACTGTTGCCAATGCTACTGTGGGTAACTTCGTCACAGTTGATGCCAAAACTTACACCTTTGATGTGACTCCGACTGCTGACGGGAGTGTGACTGTTGATATTGCCGCTGCTAAATCTACAGATACTGCGGGTAATAATAATACGGCTGCAACTCAGTTAACTCGCACTGCTGATGTCACTGTACCCACAGTTGCTTTAACATCCCCAGCCGCCGCCACCGTTAATAGTTTATTTACCGTTACCGCTACCTTCAGTGAAGATGTCACCGGCTTTGATGCTACTGATATTACTGTTGGCAATGCTACTGTCGGTAACTTCGTCACAGTTGATGCTAAAACTTACACCTTTGATGTGACTCCGACTGCTGACGGGAATGTGACTGTTGATATTGCCGCTGCTACAGCTACAGATACTGTGGGTAATAATAATAATACTGCTGCAACTCAATTAACTCGCACTGCTGATACTGTTGCACCCACAGTTGCTTTAACATCCCCAGCCGCCGCCACCGTTAATAGTTTATTTACCGTTACTGCTACCTTCAGTGAAGATGTCACCGGCTTTGATGCTACTGATATTACTGTTGGCAATGCTACTGTCGGTAACTTCACCACAGTTGATGCTAAAACCTACACCTTTGATGTGACTCCGACTGCGGATGGGAGTGTGACTGTTGATATTGCAGCTGCTACATCTACAGATAGTGCCAGCAACAATAATACTGCTGCAACTCAATTAACTCGCACTGCTGATACTGTTGCACCGACGGTTGCTTTAACATCAACTTCAGCCGCCACCGTTAATAGTTTATTTACCGTTACTGCTACCTTCAGTGAAGATGTCACTGGCTTTGATGCTACTGATATTACGGTTGGCAATGCTACTATCGGTAACTTCGTCACAGTTGATGCTAAAACTTACACCTTTGATGTGACTCCGACTGCTGATGGGAGTGTGACTGTTGATATTGCCGCTGCTACATCTACAGATAGTGCCAGTAACAATAATACTGCTGCAACTCAGTTAACTCGCACTGCTGATGTCACTGCACCGACAGCACCGACTATTGCTACTACTGGCACAACTAACGATAATACTCCCACGATTACGGGAACTGCTGAAGCTAATAGTACGGTAAATATTTTACAAGGTACAACTTCTCTGGGTACGACTACGGCTGATGCGACTGGGAATTGGACTTTTACACCGACAACTGCTTTAACTGATGCTACTTACTCTTTAACTGCGACTGCTACGGATGCGGCGGGAAATGTTTCGGCTGCTTCAACTGCCAGTAGTTTAACCATTGATGCTACTGCACCAGCAGCACCCATTATCACCACCACTGGCACAACCGATGATAACACCCCGGAAATTACAGGAACCGCCGAAGCCAACAGTACCGTTAATATCTTGCAAGATGGCACCAATATCGGTACAGCCACCGCTGATGCGAGTGGAAACTGGACATTTACGCCAGAAGAAGCCATAGCAGATGGCACTTACAACTTGACGGCCACGGCAACAGATGAGGCCGGAAATGTTTCGGCTGCTTCTACCCAAGTTACCTTAACCGTAGATACCAGCAGCGAAGAGCCTTCTGTAGAAGAGCCTTCTGTAGAAGAGCCTTCTGTAGAAGAGCCTTCTGTAGAAGAGCCTTCTGTAGAAGAGCCTCCTGTAGAACAGCCTCCTGTAGAACAGCCTCCTGTAGAACAGCCTCAGAGCAGTCCTTTGATTATCAAAATCTTTGGACCGATCGGACCGGCTTATTTCAATCAGTTCCTAGCCAATAATCCAGTCAGCACTCCCCTAGTGGATGCTGCATCCATTTTGGCTGATGTTCCAGACCTTTCCAACTTCTCCATTTCCATTCCCACTCTACCCACGTTGGAGATTACGCTCAACAGTACAACCGGAAACCCCGTGGTGATTGGCACTCCGGAACCGGATTCCATCATCGGAACCAACGAGGCTGATTTTATCCAAGGATTAGGTAGTAACGACCAAATCTTTGGTTTGGATGGTAATGATATTCTCCACGGCAACCAAGGTGATGATTTCATTGA
>NZ_JAMXOT010000334.1 GCF_024220515.1 Oscillatoria sp. HE19RPO | reverse complement strand
AAATAATGAGTTTTCGTCATCAAATTTACCTCTTGGACAGGCGCGAGAGTGATCGCCTGTCCAAGAAATAACGATTTTTCGTCATTAAATTTATCACCTTGACTAGTCTCTTTGCCTTCTTGAGATGCTCCCGTTACTACGAACATTGGGGAAGTATTCTGTTAAATGCCGTGACTTTTGCCGATGACCCAGTGACGGCGGAAAAAGCGGGCGAGGGAGGACTCTTCTAAGGATAAATAGATGGGTCTGCCGTGGGGACAGGTGCGGGGGTTGCGGGTGCGTTGCCAACGGTCTAAAATATCCTGCATTTGGGGTAAGGTGAGGGGGGTGCCGTTGCGGATGGCGCTGCGGCAGGCGGTGGCGACTTGGGCTTGTTGGATGTCTCCCCCTAGGCTGAGTTCGATGAGGGCGTCGGCACAATCGTCTCGTTGTGCTAAGAGTTCGGGGAGGGTACGAACGGCCCATAATTCGCTGCCAAAGGGTTGGACATCGAGTCCGAGGCGGTTGAGTTGTTCGAGTTGGGCGGGGGTGAGTTGATTGAGGACGATCGGGGGTTCGATGGGGACGAGTTGCCAGCGATCGCAGAGTTGTTCGTATAAAATGCGCTCATGAGCGATATGTTGTTCCACTAACCATAATCCGTTGGGATGTTCGGCAACAATATACATTTGGCTGACTTGGGCGACGGCGCGCAGGTGCAGGGGTTGCGCCCGACTGCCGGATGGGGAATTCTCGTCGGGGTTCGGGTTGACGTGATACGCACCTTTTTCTTCGGATGCTTTCAGGAGTTGGGTAACGCGGTGTTGGGCGGCGTCGGGGGTGGTTTCTGGATTTAACTGCAACCCTTGAGCGATCGCCTCACTGATTCGTTCCTGCCATTGGGTGATATTCTTGAGATAAATTTCCGCTTTGGCAGGATGGCGATTCCAGTCGATTTGTTCTGGGGAAATTTGCAGATGCAGCCAGCAAACCGGGTAGCGATCGCGGGGTAAGGTGCGGGCAAATCCAGCAATCAGGGTTTGTTCCAATTCTGGCGATCGCACGCAGCGTCCGTTTACCGCAACCTTGACCCAATCGGGACGTTGGCGATGGCAGCGATCGGGTAATCCCAACACCAGGGAGAGGGATTCTGTATCACTCACGGACTGGGTTAACGCCTCTAAATCCCCACTCTTGACCCCGCGCAGAATTTGGGGCAGAATCTGTTGGGCGCTTTGTCCCGGGGTAATTTTAAACCAAGGGCGATCGTCTTGTTCCACCTGCCAGATGACATGAGGATGGCACAGGGCGATGTGCTGAATCATCTGCTGGATTGCGCGCAATTGTTGGGGAACCGAGGGCAACCCCTGCCGCCGGGGTTTCCAGCGTTCAAACAGATCGTAGACGGTCACGATCGTGCCCGGGGCGACTGCCGTGGGTTGGAATTGCACTGCCTCACCTTGGGAATTGTATTTCGCACACCATCCCTCACCTTCTGCGACTCGACTTTTAATTTCCAACTGGGACAACTGCGCTAAACTATGCAAAGCCTCACCTCTAAATCCCAGACTGGTAATGTTCCATAAGTCGTAAACATTGTGGATTTTGCTGGTACTGTGGGCCGTTGCCGCCTGTTGCAAATTCGGCAAATCCATGCCACATCCATTGTCTGCCACCCGCACGCGCCAGAGTTGGGGCCACACCGACACGGAGATCCGCGTTGCACCGGCATCGAGGGCATTTTCTACCAATTCCCGCAACACTGCCGCCAGAGAGTCGATTACCTCTCCGGCAGCGATCAGATGTACGACATCTGGGGGTAGGGTTTGAATAATCCTTAACCCAGTTGGCATTTCGTTCCTAGAATTGGGTGGTAACAGAACTTCGTTCACTCCCGTTGTGTTCACTCCTGAAGCCGACTAATTGGTTCCTATTGTATCAGAAATCCGGGACAATCAGGCTGAATTTAACCGTAGCCAAAACTTAAACCCGAGGCGATCGGTTTGAGGGTTGCATTGAATGATGGGGTCATCAAGATGGGTTCAGGTGGATACCCTGAGTGGGGATTTGGCGATCGCTCACCCATTCTGGATGCCCCATAAGAGATACATGGGAAAAAATGCCCCTGATGTAGCCACAAGCATGAACTATTGTTGCTAAATTCAACGGTTTCTGGAACTAAGTGTTTTAATAGAAGTCATCGAGCGCGAATATAAAACATTTCTGGATCGATCGCCGATGTCTTTAGAATTATTTGATGCTAGTTATTACCTCGCTGCCAATCCGGATTTGGCCGCCGTGGGAATTTCCACACCAGACCGACTGTACCGACATTTTCAAACATCAGGTTTAGACGAAGGGCGGGCTTTTTCTCCGTTTGTCAATCTGAATTATTATCGAGAACAATATCCTGAATTAGCCTTTGCGGGACTCACGTCTAACAGTCAACTCTTAAGGCATCTTCAAGGGTGGGGGATTGCGGAGGGGCGAAGTTTCTCCCCCTTGCTCGACCTGAATTATTATGTGAATGGAAATCCCGGCCTTGCCTCGGCATTTGCGGGCAACCTAGAAGGGGCATTTCAACATTTTTTAACCCGAGGATTTGCTGAAAATCGCCGATTTTCCCAATTTATTGATTTGGACTACTACTTAGCGGTTAATCCAGATTTGGAGCAAGCGTTAGGAGGCGATCGCCGTGCGGCATTCTACCATTTGCTGAATACAGGGATTACCGAAGGACGTCGATATTTGCCCGGAGATCTCGGGGCGATCAATTCCTCTCACACCGTAGGAGCCGACCCCAACACTCGTCCCGTTGTCACGTCTGTAGATAGCGAAGACTATTATAAGTTTCGCCTAGATACCTTTAGCGATGTCAGTGTCAAATTAGATGGCAGCAATGCCTCGGCGAACATTCAGTTAATTCGGGACCTCAATAATAATGGGATTCCCGATGACGCTGAAGTGCAAGCGGCGATCGCTGCGGAAAAAGCTCCCGTCTCACAACTAGATCGCTTTGCCACGGCACCGGGAACCTATTTTGTCAAAGTTTCTGCCGATCGGGGAGATACCGCTTATCAGATTAACGTCTCTGCCGTTCCATCGAGTCGCCTCTTGCAAGCTCATGCCGGTAATACGTTAAATGAGGCATTATGGATTGGAGATTTAACCCGTCCTCAAGCACATCAAGGGTTTATTGGCACGAATAATTTCCAAGATTTCTATCGCTTTACCGTCAATTCCACCAGCGATGTACGGTTGTCTTTGGAGAATTTAAGTGCGGATTTGCAAATTCAAGTCATTCAGGATCGCAATGGGAATGGCATCATTGATAGTGGAGAAATTATTTCAACCCAAGCCAATAATGCTCGCAACCTGATTGATTTGAATGGGGATGGAGAAATTGACTTCATGGAGTATCTCAATTCCTTCCGACCCGTGGAAGAACCCGAACCCTATCCGGCTACAGTTTACCTCTCAGGCTTGCAACCGGGAACCTACTTTGCCCGAGTTGTTCAGGTTGATAATCAGACGGCTTATGATTTGATGATGGAGTCTATTCCAGCGGGAGTACCCGCATCGGGAGCAAGAAATACGGAACCCATTAGTTTCGGGCAGATTGGGGTATTACGCGATCGCTTTGAAGTGGCCGATTTTATCGGCGAAGCCAATCCTTACGACTTTTATCAATTTGAACTAGATCAGACTCGAAATCTTGATATCAAACTCCAAAGTTTAGAACAGCCTGCGGATTTTTTCTTGATGCAGGATATCAATAATGATGGGACTTTTACCTTCCAGGAATTTATTACCTATCCCGGAGAAGAACCCACTCTAACGCCCCAAATTAATCGGGTACTGGGACAGGGAACTTATTTTCTGGGAGTGGTTAAAGTTGGTGGAAATACACCCTATTTCCTCACCATCGATAAAACTGCTCCCACCTTGCCTTCTTCCGGAGCCGGAAATACCCTGGGGACTGCCGTCGATGTGGGAGCTTTATCCGAGGTACAAATCAAAAGTGATTTTTTGGAAAGTATTAATCCAGAAGACTATTATAAATTTACCCTGGATACTTTTCAAAACGTGAAACTTTTTCTGTATGAGCTCAGTGGCAATGCTCAACTTTCTTTGATTGAAGATATTAATGGCAATGGAATTATTGATCCCGATGAAGTGATTGTTTCCTCGGAATCTCAGGGTGCGGCTCAAGAGACAATTGAACGGACTTTGAGTCCCGGAACCTATTTTGCCCGGGTCAATACCATCCAAGGAGATAGCACCTATAATCTCTGGGTAGAAGCGAATGCTCCAGAACTTTCTCCCAATGCAGCAGGGAATGGGGTCGCCAATGCGTTTAACTTTGGCTTGCTCGATCGCGTGCAGCGCACATCAGGAATCATTGGACCCGAAAATCCCAATAATTTTTACCAATTCCAACTCGATCGCCCTCAAACTATCAGCCTATTTTTAGATGGTTTAAGTGCGAATGCCGATTTGTATTTAGTTCAGGACCGCAATTTTAATCAAGCTATTGAACCGGAGGAAATGGTTGCCCTTTCCACCCAAAAAGGTTCGACATTAGAACAAATTCACCTCACCCTAGACCCAGGAAACTATCAAATTATGGTGTCCCAAGGGGGCGGTCCAACGGCTTATGAGTTGAGTCTTTCTCCGCAGCTTTTTAATCGCTCATCAGGGTATGGCATGGTGAATGCAGCAGCGGCAGTGGCAGCGGCAGTCGGGACTGAACCCTTCCCTGAAATGCCGCCACAGGTGGGTTCAAATTGGGTTTCGGATATGGTGAATGCACCCGCCGCCTGGAATCAAGGTTATACGGGGGAAGGGGTGATTGTCGCCGTGATTGATGGTTATTTAGATTATACTCACCCTCAGTTAGCCGGAAGCATTTGGACCAACCCGAATGAAATCAACGGCAATGGCATTGATAATGATGGCAATGGATTTGTTGATGATATCATCGGCTGGAATTTCTTGGATGGCAATAATCAGATTAATCGGATCGATCCGTTAGAGGGTCATGCCAGTCATGTCGCGGGAATTATTGCCGGAAATAATAATGGCATTGGCAATAGCGGAATTGCTCCCAATGCCATGATTATGCCCGTCCCTGTCATTGGTGCATTTACCGGAACAGAAGAACGGATTGCCAACGGAATTCGCTATGCTGTGGATAATGGTGCAAGGGTAATTAACTTGAGTTTGGGCGGCGGTGCTGTGAATAATACCCTGAAAGAAGCTCTCATTTATGCCCGAGAAAAAGGAGCAGTGATTGTCTCGGCATCTGGAAATGATGGATTAAACTCTGCTGGAGGAGATCAACGGTTTAGTGCAGTCAGATATCCAGCCGCTTATGCCTCGGAATTCGGCATTGCAGTTGGCGCAGTGACTCGCGATCGCCAGGTGGCTGACTTTACCAACCGGGCCGGTACTGATATCCTTAATTATGTGGTTGCACCGGGAGAAGATGTCTATTCTTCTGTGCCCATTAATACCTACGATTTCTGGAAAGGAACCTCAATGGCTGCTCCCGTTGTCAGCGGCGTCGCTGCACTGATGCTCAGTGCTAATCCAAATTTAACCCCCCAACAAGTGGAGCAAATTATTACCGGAACCGCTAATCCGAATGGCATTATTGAGGATGGTGCATTCGATGTTTTGGGTTAATTTTATAGCGGTTCCCGCCCTCCTGATATCTTTACCCTGCGAATCAGGGAACCGCTATATCAAAAAATCTGCCCAGTTTCCTGAAAAAAACATCCGATCGCTGCTATCACCGATCCTATAGGAGTGTAGAAATGAAACGCAATATTGTTGTCTTTTCTGTATTGAGCGGGTTCACAATTTTGGCGGTTGTGCCATCGAGTTGGGCACAATCCGAGGAGAATCTTGACCCCAACTGCCGGACCTGGTATCGTCGGGTGACGACGGAAGGGGGGGTGCTGAATGTGCGAGAGAATACCGATACGAATGCCAGAATCCGGGGAACGGTTCCGAATGGGACGGTGGTGTTATTTAATACAGGCGATCGCAGTGGAAATTGGTCAGAAATAACCGCCCCCGGTGGGTTGACAGGTTGGGTTGCCGAACGCTTCCTCACTTACCATCATTATGGAAACAGGCAGTTTACAGGGTCGATGCAAGTCAAAACCTTAGAAGGGGGACCCGTTAACCTGCGATCGCCTGGTGGAGAAGTGATTGCCACTGTCCCCAACGGCACCCTCGTAAGGGAACTCCAAAAAATAAAACCTTCAAAAAACCCGCACCCTGAAGGGTGGAGGCTCACAGGACAAAGCCCGCCTGCGCGGGCTAAAAGAGCCTTGTTAGGTGCGATCGCATCAAAGCAAGGATGATTTATTTGTTGGAA
>NZ_JAMXOT010000333.1 GCF_024220515.1 Oscillatoria sp. HE19RPO | reverse complement strand
CGACTGAAGTCGTTACTACGAACTAAGAAGAACGACTGAAGTCGTTACTACGAACTAAGAAGAACGACTGAAGTCGTTACTACGAACTAAGAAGAACGACTGAAGTCGTTACTACGAACTAAGAAGAACGACTGAAGTCGGGACATAAAATTGAGGGAAGGGGATGGAGTGGAAAAGCGGCAGAAATGGGCGTCTGCCGCTTTTGTTTTGAATATTATTGCAAAATGGTTTTGGAGACGATGCGGGTTTTTTTGCGATCTGCTTCGGAGAGTTCTTGTCCCTCTTGGAGGCGGGTAGCACTGGTTTGAAGGACGGTTGCTCCCCCTTTGTCACCCATTTGTAAGGCAGTTTTGGCAGCAGTTTGCAGCATAGTGGCGGCACCTGCCCGATCGCCTTGTTGGATTTTCTGTTCGGCAATTTGGGTTTGCCGATATTTCGCTAAGGCGAGGGTATGCTGCTGTACCGTGGGGTCGATCGCCGGGTGATAAGCACTCAATACATTGGCATCGATGAGAATCGGATCGCTGAGAACCTGTTTCCGTCCTGCGGAAGGGTCATCGTAGCGAATTTGCAATTCCGCGAGGGTTTGTTTGCCTTCATTAAATTTGCCAATATATAGGTTGGCTAAAATCACCCGTTCGGTGGTCATAATATCTCCTAAACGCACCTCAAACAGTCCATTCTTGGCTTCTACGGGGAGTTCGATGGTTTCCGGTGAGACTTGGGCGATGGGTTTGAGTTCGGCAAGGCGAACTTTTGGCATGAGCTTCAGTTGCAGGTAAGCATTGGTTAAGGCAACAGATTGAATCCGACTGAATAAGCGGCTAAATTCTTCAACGGCTTGTTCCGGGCGTTCGATATGAGACAATGCACCTCGGGCGGCAGTGGCAATGGATTCGAGCACATCGAGGTTCCAGTGATCCCCAAAGCCGAGGGTATTGAGAGTGAGGTTGGCGTCTGCTGCTTCCGAGGCTAATTTCAGACAGCGATCGTTGCTGCCATGTTCGTTTTCGCCATCAGTGAGGATGAAGGCTTGGGAGACGGTGCCGGTTGCGCCTTTTTTGAGTTCTTCCATGCCTTTTTTCATGCCTTCATCGATCGCAGTCCCGCCATCGGCTTTGAGTTTGTCGATTTGTTTTTTGATGCGACTGGTATCTTCGATCGCCTGATTGGAAACAATCACTTTGGCGCGATGATCGAAGGCGACAATACTGAGGCGATCGCCGGGTTTGAGTCGGTCAATCAGGCGATAGGCAGCCTCTTTCACCGTGGTTAACGGACGTCCAGTCATGGATCCGCTATGGTCCAAAATCAGGCAGAGGTTCAGGGGGACAGCGGTTTCTAAACCGGCGGCGATCGCGGAAATGGATAGGGAAAGTTGACGCTGAGAACTGGGTTGACCCGCGTCTATATTGGCATCACTGAGGGCTGGATGGATAGCAACTTTCATTAAATTTTCTCCTAGCAAACAAAAAAGCAGTCCGGAATCAGGGTCTTTAACTATTTGGATTTTGGCACATCCGCTATCGACACCGCTAATGTTGCCAAGAGAATCCCTCTGATGAATAGAGATCCTTGGGGGTCAGGTTCCTTAACTGCACCTCTTGTCCCCTCCCCTTGGCAAGGGGAGGGTTAGGGTGGGGTTCTTCCGCAGAATAGAGAACCCTCGGGGTCAGGTTCCTTTCTTGTCCCCTCCCCTTGGCAAGGTCCGGGTTAGGGTGGGGTTCTTCTTGGGCGATCGCCACCCACCCGAGTAGGTTTTGTATGCGTAACTGCACCTCTTGTCCCCTCCCCTTGGCAAGGGGAGGGGACCGGAGGACCCCACCCTAACCCGGACCTTGCCAAGGTAGGGGCGATTCGAGAATCGCCCGTCTATAAAATTCCCCTAATTTTCTATCTGTTGGGGTAGGGGTTTTTCGGGCGATTCTCGAATCGCCCCTACAGGGGTTTTTGGAGAAAATGGGTAGATTTTTTCAGGCGATTCTCGAATCGCCCCTACAGGGGTTTTTGGAGAAAATGGGTTGGTTTTTCGGGCGATTCTCGAATCGCCCCTACACAGAATTAGGGGAGGGGACCGGAGGTAAGGGGTCAGGGTCTTCTGACTAGAGTTCTCCACTAAAGGATTGGTAAACCACTTGGGACATTTGCCGGATTAACTCTTCTGCTGCTGGGTCATTGTGGGGACGTTTGACGATCGCCGCGATTAAATAACGCTTCCCATTCGGCATATCCACCAATCCGGCATCGGAAATGGCGGTCCCAATATCTCCAGTTTTGTGGGCGATCGCTGCGCCGTCACCCAATCCTTGGGGGAGTAGGGAATTATTCACCGTACCTTGCATAATCTTCAAGAGGCGATCGCGACTTCGCAGAGATAGCACCTGTCCCCGTTCTACCAGTCCCATCACCTGGACCAAATCTTGGGGACTGGTGGTATTAGTACCGGCTAAATCCGGGAGAGGGTTGGCGATCGCCGTGTTGCTCAATCCCCAGGATGCAAAGCGCTGATTCAGGGCCGCTGCACCCCCCAACCGCTCAATTAACATATTGGTCGCCGTATTATCGCTAATCTGGCTCATTTTAGTCGCCGTCTCTAGGGCACTGTACCTCGTCCCCGGTTCGGTGAACTGCATATCCCCGGACCCTTCGGCAATATGCTCTTGTTTCATGGTCAGCATTTCATCTAAGCTGATTTTTCCCGCATCCACGTCCTGAAAAAATGCAATTAAAATCGGCACTTTAATCGTACTGGCAGCAGAAAAACTCAGGCTGCCATTCAAGTCCAGATAGGCCCCCGTATCTAATTCAATGGCATAAACTCCCGGGGTCAATTCCGGATGTTCTGCGGCCATTTCCTGCAATTTTTGTTTGAGGGTTGTGATTTCCTGGGTGATCGGCAGGGCCTGGAGATTGTAGGCGGCAGCAGTCTGTTCCTGTTGTTCTTCTTGGGTTTCAGTGTTTCCAGCCGCCCCGACGGTGTAGTTATCCGCCGGATTCCATATCGATAAGAGAGTACCCGCGAGGACTCCGAGTCCCACGCCGAGAATCAGCAACCTTGCCCCATAAATCAGGGGCGAGATTTTGGTCCGTTTCGGTTTCTTCTCGGTGGTTTTCCGGGTTCTAGTTTTGGGGAGGCTAGTTTTGGAGGAAGTCCCGCTAGGGCGTTTAGATTGCGCTTTCGGGGTGCGCTTGCGCGGGGGTTTATTTCCCGAATCTGAGGGTTTTCGTCCCGAAACTCGTTCCCGGGGAGAGTCGGATCCGTCTTTAGCAAGCTGACGACTCAGGGGGGTAGAACGAGTAAAGGTGGAGGGGCGTTGTTCGGCGAGGCGATCGAGGGAGTTGGACCCACGAGGAGGGCGGGGATTGTCCGAACCGGGAGAATCAGGTTGGTTCCGGGAACGGGGGACTCGGCTCATTCGCAATTGTTCAGCTAACTGTTGAGATTGTTGCTGTTGTCTGCCTGCGGGATCTCCCGGGGAGGGCAGGGGTCCATTTTCTCCCTCATAAAAGGGGGGAATTGGGGACCCGGTTTGTCTAGGGTCCCGGGGTGGCGTTTCCAGACGGCGATCGCCACGGGTCCCGGGGGCCGATTTGCGGGAAGCTGATTGGGTTGCTTTTTTCCCCGATGTCTTGGTTTTGGTTTTTTTTACCCGCTTTGTCGGTTCGCCAGACTCCGCTTTTTCCGAAGGCACCACCGACAAAAATGACCGAATTGGAGACCTTTGAGCCACACCACACTCCTCTTGTTTCGTTCTTGCTGCTTGTTAGGCTCACCCACTCCCTAAGTCCCATTTCTTAGGCTCAGTTTTGCCCGCAGCATCGTCAATCGTAACCCCTTCAGGCACTCTTTTGGCGATCGCACGGACAACCCAGGGCAGAAACTCCGGGGCAGAAACCGGGTTGCTTGAGAATTTTTCTAATCAAAGGCTATAACGCTTATAGCGTATCACCAACCTCAGATCCTTGGGACAATGCCCACTCCATTTGTGTCAAGATTCCCCGCAACATGGCGACTTCTTGACTGGATAATTGCGCTCGATTGTACAACCGTCGGAATTTTTCCAGTCTCCGGGGCGCAGTATGAGGATAAAGATACCCAATTTCCAATAACAATCGTTCCAAGTGTTGATAATATCCTTCTAATTCCTCTAGGGAGGCGGTGGGAACGCTAGAACTGGCGCTGATGAAGGGGGACGGGTTGCTGGAGTGGTCTTCTGCGAGTCCAGTCGCCTGTTGGTACAGTTCGGTGGCGCAAACGGCGACGGATTGGGCCAAGTTTAAGGAAGGATACTCGGGACTGGCGGGAATTTGCACGAATCGCTGGGCGTAGTTGAGCTCATCGTTGCTCAATCCTCTGTCTTCCCGGCCAAAAATTAAGGCGGAGGGGGTTTCTAATAGCCAAGGGAGGGCGACTCGGGGGGTTTCTAAGTCTGTGGGTAAGGACCGGGAACGCCCGGTGGTTGCGATCGCCCGTTGACATCCCACCAGGGCCTGTGGGAGTTCGTTGACAATTTGGGCGGATTCTAAAATATCTGCCCCATGTACGGCCATTTTAATCGCCCATTCATCCTGGCGATCGCATTGGGGATTCACCAAGACTAACTGAGACAAGCCCATATTTTTCATCACTCGCGCCACTGAACCCACGTTTAAGGGGCCAGCCGGTTCTACGAGCACGATCCGAATTCTGGCTAATGCGCTTTCACTCATGGTGGGAATGATCGGGGTGGGGATGCTTCTTTGTCTGCGAGCGTCTGAATTATAGAGGAATCGGGGACCCAATACAACTGCGGCAGACTCCAACCTGTGGAGATCGCCTCGAATGCAGGACTGACGCAATCTGTAACCTCGAACCCCCATGTAGGGGCGATTCGCGAATCGCCTCTACATTGGGGGTGGATTCTTCAAATCTGCGTAAGTCCAAAAAGGGTAGCCCTGTCAAGGTGATAAATTTAATGACGAAAAATCCTGATGTCTTGTAGGGGCGCAATGCTTGCGCCCAAAAGAGGGCGCAAGCATTG
>NZ_JAMXOT010000332.1 GCF_024220515.1 Oscillatoria sp. HE19RPO | reverse complement strand
GTTCCAACAAATAAATCATCCAAATCCCGATGGTTAAGCACCTAACAAGACTGTATGACGCCGCGCAGGCGGGCTTTGTCCGTGTAGCCCCAGGCTTCAGCCTGCGGGTTTTTTGGGGATTTTATTTTTTGGAGTTCCCTAATAACTACGAAGCGATTCAAATAAAAATTAATTACAATTAACCGACTGGGCAGATTTAGACAAAAAACTCCCCACGACAAGGGGGAGCGCGAAAGCACCCAGTTTGAAATTTATAGAGCTTCAAACAGCTCCCCTTATTCACAATTAATGTATTCCTTCACTTGTTCTCACGATTCTAGGGTTTAACCTTCAGTTTGAATCAGAGGTTGCGGCTTTTTTTTTCCGTATTTAAGGGCGCAAGCTCCGATCAGGAACAGCGCCATAGTCGCTGTCGGTTCCGGAACCTGTCTTGGAGTTTCTGGGGGAATGCCGATATCAATCGTACCCCGACCCGTGCCGCTGTCCCCTGCAAAGGTTTGTCCGTTAATGCTTTGGTAGCGAACCCCGAAGTTGTTCAGCGCAAAGCTTTTGACGTCACCAGAGAAGGCTAGAGTGGCCTTGAAGTTTCCTTCATCACCAGTGATGACGCCACCACTGCCTCCGCCTTGGCAATTATTCCCATCGGTAAAGCAAACATCAATGTCACCAAACTGATTGGGAAAGGCTCCAGAGCGGTCCTTGCTAAATAGTCCCGTAACTCGGGTGTTGCCGTCACGGTTCGTATTGCCAACGCCAACGAGGCTCAAGGTTGAGCCTAGACTGGTCCCATTAAAATTTAAAACATTGAACCCCAAAGCCGAACTGCGAGAGGTAATGCCATTGCTGGACGTGTTCGTGAGTTTTACATCAAACAGCGCCTCAGTTTTGTTCCCAACTGTTTTAAAGCCCTCAAATTTAAACAGAGCCTCGGATGAGAGTCCAGAAACGTCTTTTTCATTTACGTTTCCGTTAAAGTTAATGGTGAACTCTTTGCCACGATCGCTCTCAGAAATACCAACAGCGGTATCCCCATCGAAGAAAGAAAACGCTGAGGCAGATGCGGCGACAGTCAAGGAGTAAACCCCTACGGAGCCAATGACTGATAGTCCTAAAGTAAGTGGTTTGAGTAATCTAAACATATCTTTTTCCTGAATCCTACCAGCATAATGGGTGAAATCGAACCGATGGTTGCACTCTTGCTTGGCTGTTTTAGTCAGCATATTTATGCCACCCTATTAGGCAATTGCACTAAGCGACGGAATTAGTTAATTCCTTGACCCCTTTATAAGAGGAGGCCAAACTCCCATTTTGCGGAGCGCTCGCCGGTACTCCCTTCAACTCTATCCATACAGACCCCAGTCTGTCCATAGTTTTCTCCTCGCTTTGTAAAATCTTTATATAAATAGACTTAATGGTAGAATTTCCAGAGAGTTTGCCTCGGCAGCAATACAAAGTTTTGATAAAGTACGAGATTTTACGGATCAACAAGTCCTCAATGAATTAATTGCGGACTTGTTGACTAAGAGTGTTGAACCTATTCTTCCCTCATGGGACAGGGAATGTCGTCAGCAAAATCGCGTAACTTGGGCAAAGCGGAATAAAGAGATTACTGAGGGGCAACTGCATAATCGATGAGTTGAGCCAGTCGTTGGCGCAGGGTCTCCAGTCCAAAACGCTGGCTGGCACTGATAAAGACAGCCAGGGGAAACTCTTCCTTGGCGATCGCCAAGGTATCCCCATCCACCGCATCAATCTTATTAAAAGCAACCAGGGCCGGTCCTGGAGTCACCGGCATTTCCCCCAAAATCTTCATCACCGAGCGAATCTGACTTTGCCATGCGCAATGGGATAAATCCACAACGTGCAGCAAAGCATCCGCTTCCGTGACTTCTTCTAAAGTGGCGCGGAAGGCATCCAACAAGGAGGGGGGCAGTTCGTGAATAAATCCTACGGTATCGGTGACAACGATAGTCTGGGTATTGCCGATGACCGTGGGAATCACTAACCGGCGGGTGGTGGGGTCCAAGGTGGCAAATAGTTGATCTGCCGTATAAATTTCCGCATTGGTCAAGGCATTGAGTAGGGTAGATTTACCGGCATTGGTGTAACCAACGATCGCCACGGAAGGGACATCTTGATGTTGGCGACGCATCCGCATCCGCGATCGATGGGCCTGCAATTCGTTCACTTCCTGTTGCAAACGGGCAATTCGCCGTTGAATGGCGCGGCGTTCGGTTTCCAATTTGGTTTCTCCAGGGCCTCGGGTGCCAATTCCCCCCCCTAAGCGGGACATGGCTTGACCGCGACCCGTGAGGCGCGGCAACATATATTCCAGTTGGGCTAATTCGACTTGGAGTTTACCGGCCCCAGATTGGGCGCGTTGGGCGAAGATATCCAGAATGACTTCGGTGCGATCGACCACCCGGACGCCAATTTGGACTTCCAGATTGCGGACTTGCGCCGGAGACAGTTCGCGATCGAAGACAATCAGATTGCTGCCGAGGGTTTGTGCAGTGAGGGCGATTTCTTCCACCTTCCCCTTTCCAACCACGGTTTGGGGATGGAGACGGGGACGTTTCTGGCGCATGGTTTGCAGGACGGTTCCCCCGGCAGTATCCACTAAACGGGCGAGTTCGGTGAGTCCATCTTCAAATTGCTCATCTTTGAGATTATTGGTCATCACGCCGACTAATAGGGCGCGATCGTGGTCTGCATCCACATCCCGGGCGATAAATTCGCGCTGGAACTCCGCTTCTAGGCCCTCGACGAGTTCTAGGAAGTCTTGTAGGGAGAGAGCATCCAGACTCATGGGGGGGGAAACGGTCCAGGAGGCGATCGGCCCATTCTCCTCACCCTCTTCCAGTCCCGTTTGGGGAATCAAATGTGCTAAATAGGACTGGCTCACATAACCCGTGGCCCCACCCCCACGACGTTCAAACCCCTCCCCGGTTAAATTCAAGACGACTAACGCATCCAAGCGTTGAATCGCCATTGCTGTTAGAGAAGACTCACTCGGACCCTCCCCTTTCAACTGAGTCGTAAGACAGCGAATCCCACTCAGACGCCCCTCCCCATAGCGGGGTAATTCCATTGCCGGGATTTGGGTTTGACGCGGTGAACCCACCCCCACCCGGATCACCTGACCCCGACGGTTGATGTAAACACAAACTGAATCTTTAATTTCGGTACTAATCGCCGCCAGACGCTGGGCAAATTCCGAGGTGGTAATCGCATCCACGGGGAGTTTTTGGTGGTACAGGCGGTTAAGTTGCTTAAGCTGACTGGATTTGAGTCCTTGTAGCTGTCCGTATATCGTTTCGATAGGCGTATTGACCAGGAGACTGGCCCTCCGAACTCTTTATCTCTTTATTTTATCGTGAGTTAAAGGGATGTCAGGGAGTTTAGCTGGGTTAAAGGGCGCTGGATGATTGAAGGGGGGAAGGAGGCATTGGGATGGAAAGAAAGGCGAGGCGATGGTCAAACATCCGGGGGGGTTACTGCTAATTCCGCCCAATCGCTATTCTAGCTTTCCCTCAATCCATCGGTTCACATCAAAGGTCTGGTAATTCTGATACCTCGATATTCACCCTTGATGAGGTAGAGGTTAGAAGCATATCCTAACCGGATAGGGGTGATTTAGCTCGACTTCACTCAATTAAACACCCCTACAATTGACTTCGGATAAATTCACAAAAATCTATAAACTTTTTGAGACTTATTAAATGATTCTGTCTGTTGATCCGCTTCATTAATTCTATCAAATAATAGTCTCGTTGAGCATCCCGAGGATGTTTTTTACTATAAGAGCTATTTTTAGCTTTAAATATTTCTTTTAAATAAGTTTCGTGAAATTCCGCGTGATTGTAACTCTCGTTATAATGACCCATCAGTTCTGGGTCCTGAATTGAGGCATCATAATAATTAACATAGTCAGATAAGGGAGGCTGAATATTTTTTTGCCGAGAGTCAAACATTTTCCGGTTACCTAGAAACCAAGTTTCAATACAACGATTTTGAATAATCGGAATTAATTTTATAGGGCCTAATTCAATCTGGGAGTTTTTAATAAAATCGTCGATTTCTTGTTTCTTACTTTCCACTGTATCTTCTTCAGCATCCAGACAGACAACCAAATATTGATACTGACCCGTTTCTTTAATTCGGTTGATGGCATCTGGAATATATTCGTGAATAATAGAAGGGTAGCCATGAGCGCTGATTAAAAAATAGTTAAGGTCCTGAGCGTCGTCATAAAATTTAACTCTCTGAAATTCAGGGAGCAGATATTGTAACCAAGCCCCATATACTTTTTTTTCTGTACTTCTCCCTTCCAATAAAAAATAAATATTCATTCTCCATCCCCTTCTAATTCAGGGTAGTCTTCCAATATATTGATTAAATCAATAAAGGCTTTCTCCCTGGATTTAGAAATACCCAATTCCTGGGGGTCTTTTACCTGAACTACTCCCCCTTGTCGAGTGACTATTTTCCAATGCTTGGTACTAATATTGTTAATAATATAAGGATGATGGCTAGTCAGAATAAATTGTAAATCTTTATTTTCCTTAACTATTTCGGTCATGCTCTCAAGACAATTAGCTCCCAGACTGTTCTCGAATTCATCAATTAATATCACGCTACCTTTCGGGGACAAGTAAAGTTCGCTGATGTACATCAGGGTCTTTAACATTCCCGACGATATATTAGATTGGGTAATCCAGTTATTTACTCCTTTTTCTTTAATATGAACAACTGTAGATTCTTTAAAAAATTCAGCTAAAAAAACTGGAATAGCCATATCCTCCAAGTTTAATGGTTCAATCTTAATATCTTCTATGATTGAAAATATTTGAATGAATCTCTGTTTAATTAATTGGAAAACGTCGAGACTATTTTGATAGACTAGAGAAAGTTTGATCGGAAGCGGAAGTTCACTTTTTTGTATTTCCGATAAAGAAGAGTTTTTATATTTGTTTAATAAAGAAACCGATACAGTAGAAATTTGTTGTTGTACATATTTTAAGTAGGCATCAGCTAAAATAATTTTATTAATTTCTTCAGTTGCTGGACCAATATCTTCTTCTAGTTTAAGCAAGTGTAGTGCGCTCTTATTGGGCGACAACTTGGGAGTAGAAGTTCCCTTAAAGATAATGTCTTCTCCTTTTCGGTTAATAATAATTTCCTGATTTTTATAAAGCTTTTCATTTATTATTTGAAATTCTAGATTTAAGTCCTGTTCACTTCTAATAAATGACTTTTGTGTTTCAAACTCTCCTTGCCAGCGATAAATTGTACCATTTTCGGTGCTAAAGGTAGTATTCCATTTTACTCCATTTAAAGAAGCGCCATTAACAATTTTTTTTAAATTAAAAATAGACCGAATAATCTGTGTTTTCCCTGCACCGGATATACCAACAAGTAAAGTCGGGTTTGTGGTGAATTCAACCGGGTTTAATTTCCATTCATAGTCCTGATTGTGATACTCTAGATTTTGAAGTTTCATGTTTTTATCGAAAATTAATTGATTTGTTATTAAAGATTCATTCATCAAAATTACATTAATTTATTAAATGTGTAAACCCTTTGCAACAAATCTTAACTTTGAAATTCAAGGGGCTAGAGATATAAGGTAACTTGTTTTAACCAAGAGATTCTCTTACTGACGGAGGGTTATCCTTCAACTCCCCTCTTCAGCGATCGCCGCTTCAAATTCGGCCAATGCCTGAGATGTCCCCACTTGCCAAGCGTGTTCGACTACCCTGGGAATAATTTGCGCGATCGCCTGTTCCGGAAAAAGAGGACTATTCTCAGCCGTGACATACTCTCCCTCTTGTAACAAATAAATGGTTAGCTTGGACTGATTATACACCCAAACTTCTGGGCATTCAATCGCTTTATAGGCTTCGATGGTGGTTTTAGAAGTGACATCGGTTTCTATTGCCAAATCCGGCGGTGGGTCATCGGGTTCCAGGCGGCGACGGCCAATCATCCGTTGACAGTTCTGGATATAAAAACTAGCATCCGGTTCAATTCCTGCCATTCCTTCTCGTTTAAAGGTGGTCGATCTGAAAGGCTGATATTTTATGCCTTTACCTTTTAGCAAAGTTTTGACAATATCAGAAATCAAATCACTAGGGATTTCATGTTCAGGTAAGGGAACCATAATTTGTAAAGTGTTATGACTGTAGGCAATGCGGGAAGCTCTTTTTTCTCCCAATTCTTCTAATAAAATCTCAAATTCCTGCCAACTGATGTTGGAAATAGTAACAGTGCTGCCTGGTTCTAGCTTTATTTCACTAACGGGTTTAACAATGCTGGCGATCGGGATCATAATAAAAAATGGTAAGTTGTTATCGGATTCCCATCTATTCTAACAGCCAGCCAAATATCTCTGCTACCGTTAGCCGCAACTCGCTGGCAAAGCCAGGGACAGGAATTTGCTGTTCAGGTTCATCAAAAAATTTTGTTTTTTGGTCAGGATAGTACACAAAAATAGTCTGTTCGGTGGGGTCAATCAGCCAACCCATTTGAGTCCCATGTTCAAGAGCGTGTAGAATTTTTTTTGTTACTTTTGTAACTCGTTGTTCGGGAGAGAGTATTTCTATCATCCAATCGGGGGAGTCATTAAACACATTGGCTACTCTGCCATTTTCTGTCCGGGGGATTCTCTCCCAAGTAAAGATGGCGATATCTGGCACAATGGTTCGTCCATCAAAGATACAGCGCAGTTCGGGGAAAGCTCGGGCTATTTTTTGCGGCTTAACAACGGCAGTAATTGCGATAATTAGTTCCGCTTGAATTGTGCTATGTTCTCCTTGTGGCATTGGCTTTTGAATGATTTCGCATTCAATATATTCACTGGCGGGTTTGGTTTCAGGGAGTTTGAGAAACTCTTCTAAGGTTAAAGATTTAGATGGGGTTTGGACCATGTTGGGGGACCTCCTAAATTATAAAATGATAAAATTTTTCATAAAATTACAATTTATTCTAACAGCCAGCCAAATATCTCTGCCACCGTTAACCGCAACTCGCTGGCAAAGGCAGGAACAAGAATTTCCTGGTCAGGTTCGTCAAATACTTCGGTTTGTTGCTGAGGCTGATACACAAAAATAGTCTTTTCTTGAGGGTCAATTAACCAACCCATTTGAGTCTCATTTTTGAGAGATTGCAGATTTTTTTTTGTAACTTTGGTTTGACTCTGTTCCGGCGATAAAATCTCTATAAGCCAGTCTGGTGCTGATGGAAAAATATTAGCAATTTCGCCATTTTCGTCCCGGGGAATTCTTTCCCAGACAAAGACGGATACATCGGGGACAATGGATTGTCCAGCAAAACTGCATCTCAGTTCAGAAAAAGCTCGGGCAATTTTAGGACCTCTGAGAGTGGCATTGACGGTAGCTGCCAATTCAGTTTGAATTGAACTATGTTTTCCTTTCGGCATTGGCTTTTGAATGATGTCGCCTTCAATATATTCACTAGCGGGTTTGGTTTCAGGGAGTTGGAGAAATTCTGCTAAGGTTAAAGATTTGGATGGGGTTTGGACCATGTTTGGGAACCTCCAAAATGAGTGGGTTTGGGTGGGCGATCGCCTCTCTCAACTTCCCCTTATTATAGCGCTCAATCCTATAGCGCATTCCGTTTCCCCAAAAGAAACCGGGTTTCTGAGTCCGATTAAGATTCTCTCCCTAATCGTTGTTCAGAAACCCGGTTTCTAACTTTAACTGTAAACTCAGACTAGACTTTCAAATTTTCGGTAATCCGTTGCATCGCTTCCTCCACATTTTCTCGGCTATTAAAGGCAGAAATGCGGAAGTATCCTTCCCCGGCAGCACCAAATCCAGAACCCGGAGTTCCGACTACATTCACCACTTGCAGCAATTTATCAAAGAAATCCCAACTGGATAATCCATTGGGGGTTTTCACCCAGACGTAAGGTGCATTCACGCCACCGTAAACTGACAATCCAGCAGCGGTTAATTTCTCGCGGATAATTGTGGCATTTTCTAAATAGAAACTGACCAATTCTTTGACTTGTGCTTGTCCTTCGTCGGAATACACCGCTTCTGCACCTCGTTGGACGATGTAAGAAACACCATTAAATTTGGTGGATTGGCGGCGATTCCAGAGTTTCCAAACTTCGACATCAGACCCATCGGAGGCTTTTGCCATTAAGGTTTTGGGAACTACGGTTAAGGCGCAACGAGTGCCGGTAAATCCCGCATTTTTGGAGAAAGAACGAAACTCGATCGCACAGTCTTTTGCTCCTTCTATTTCATAGATGGAATGAGGCAAATTGGGGTCGGTGATGAAGGCTTCATACGCTGCATCAAAGAAGATAATCGACCCATTGGCTTTGGCATAGTCTACCCATTTTTTCAAGTAGTCTTTAGTAGCCGTTGCACCCGTGGGATTATTGGGGAAACAGAGGTAAATTAAATCAACTTTCTCCGTGGGAAGTTCAGCGGTGAAATTATTTTCCGCACTAATGGGGAGATAGACTAATCCCTCATATTCTCCTTTATCATTGACGGGTCCGGTATGTCCTGCCATGACGTTTGTATCGACATACACGGGATAAACCGGGTCAGTAACGGCGATTTTGTTAGTTTTCCCGAAAATGTCGAGAATGTTGCCGGTATCGCACTTAGAACCATCGGAGATGAAGATTTCTGAGGCATCGATCGCGCATCCTCGGGATTGGAAGTCGTGGGTAGCAATTTTTTCGCGCAACCAGGCATACCCTTGTTCGGGTCCATACCCTTTAAATAGACTGCGATCGCCCATGTCTTCCACCGCTTTTACCATTGCTTTGCGGCAAGCTTCGGGTAGGGGTTCTGTGACATCGCCGATCCCCAGTTTGATGATTTTGGCGTCCGGATTCGCCTCGGCAAAGGCATTCACCCGACGCGCAATTTCGGGAAACAGGTAACCCGCTTTGAGTTTGAGGTAGTTGTCGTTAATCGTTGCCATCGTCAATCATTAAAAACATCGTATTACAGTTTACTGCCAATGGTGGCATCCCGGATAGAGGTTGGAGTTGCTATTTCTGGTAAGAACAATCTCAAGTCTGCGGATGCCATTGTCCAACCAATGCGGGACGATGGGGTTCTCGAATTGATTTTTATCTGCCGATGGGTTTGCGTCCTATCATATAATATAAGGTCAAATCGTTCCAGATGCCTTGCGGGGTGACTAAGGTTTCTAATTCCGTCAAATATTGTGCTTTCGCCGCGTTTAATTGGGCGAAATTCAGATGTTGGACAAAATTCATCTGAGTCAGAGGGTTATTTAAAATCATCTCCCATAAATTTTGAGCCGACTCAAAGTTAACATAATCTCCAAATTGCTCCTCGGTGACTTGGATTTGTTCAAACCCGGAGGTTTGCAGGAGGTGTCGGCATTTTTCAGGGGTTGCGGTTTCTTCGGACCAACTGGGCAAATTTAACCCGTAGTTTTCAGCAATTTTTATTAAGAGTTTGCTGGCAATCGAAGCGGTTTCAGCAATTCCAGTTAGGGCGATGATGCCACCGGGTTTTAAAGAATTATGCCACCGGCGCAAGTTGGTGGGAATATTGGGAATGTAGGGAATGCCGCAACAGCACAAAATCCGGTCAAAGCGGTTGTCGGGAAAGTCGAGGGTTTCGATATCTCCTTGTTTGAGTTCGATATTGGTTAAACCCGCAGCAGTGATTTTGGACTGCGATCGCCTTAACATTCCCTCGGACAAATCAACTCCCACTACTGACCCGCGATTTCCCACAATTTGGGCTGCTTCAATGGCGACTAAACCCGTTCCCGTGGCGATGTCTAAGATATGTTGTCCCGGGTGAATATCAGCGCATTGGATGAGTTGTTGGGCAACAAGGGGATGAAAATCACCTTCTTGGTCATAATTGGTCCGGCGATTAAAGTAATCTGCAATTTGTTGTTTATAGTTATTATGAATTTGAGAATTATTCATGATTTTTATTATTTTATAACAAGGGTTTTTAGGGTAGTCAAAAGATAAAATATTCTAGGAGAGATCCCCCCAACCCACCTTAAGAAGGGGGGCTTTTGGGAGAATTAAATCAGCTTTTTTTTAGGCAACGCCGTACTGTTCAAACCAAGTGAGAAGGCGATTCCAGGCATCTGCTGCTGCTTCTGGACGGTAGGTGGGGCGGTAGTCGGCATAGAATCCGTGGGGAGTGTCGGGATAGAGGATGATTTCGGAGTTGCTGTTGCCGGAGGCGAGGCGATCGCGCATTTGTTCGACGGTATCATTGGGAATTAAGTCATCGTCACCGCCGTATAATCCGAGGATGGGGACGGTTAATTCCTCGGCAATATCGATGGGATATTGGGGAGTTAGGGGGGTGGATTCACCGACTAATCGCCCATACCAGGCGACTCCTGCGGTGACTTGGGGGTTATGGGCGCTATACAACCAGACAATTCGTCCTCCCCAGCAAAATCCGGTGATGCCAAGCTTGTCGATGTTGCCGTTACTGCTGTTTTGCGCCCAAGCAACAGTCGCATCCAGATCCGACATCACTTGTTCATCGGGTACTTTAGATACCACTTCTGAGATGATTTGCTGGATGTCTTCCATTTGGGAGACATCCCCTTGTCTAGCAAACATTTCTGGGGCGATCGCCAGATAACCCTGTTTGGCAAATCTGCGGCAGACATCCTGGATATGTTCATGAACCCCGAAAATTTCCTGGATGACTAAGATTACGGGAAAGTTTTCCCCGGTGGCAGGCATGGCGCGATAGGCGGGGATTTCTCCATCAGCAACGGGGATGGCAACTTCACCGGCAACTAATCCTTCGCTGTCGGTGGTGATAACTTGTTGGGCGAAAATTGGATGGGCGGCAAGGGCAAATCCAGCGGTGATCGCACTCACTTTGATGAATTGTCGGCGCGTTAACGGTTTCATCGGCAATGGCTCCTATTTGTTTCAGGAATGATTCGGTCTAATTGTAATCCATAATCTTTCCCATCCTAATATCCATTTTTTGGGGAGTGCGAGCATCTTGCTCGATATTGTCACACTATTGTCAATAGCGCGCCAGATGCTCGCACTCCTCAAATTTGGGTTATTTAAAACCACAAAAATCCTAAAAATAACATTCCAATTGCCACAATTCCTGCCACTAATGTTGCCGTTTCATTGAACTTTTTTTCCGGCTGAAATGCTTCCCCCGGAGAACTGGGGGCATCTTGTCTTTCCCGAACAGGGGTCCAATCTTCCTCCTCTACACTTTTGGATAAACCCCGCCAGACTCCTGCCTGAATTAAGGCATCTTTGCTTTTAATTCCGGTGACGACAACCAGGGGACCTTTTCGTTGAGGTAACCCATACTGTTCGAGTTGAGTGGCGAGGGTTTCTTTGGTGCGATCGCAATTTTTGCCGAGTTTATCGGTAGAATGTTCTTCTCGTTCTCGGTCGGATTTTTGGGGATGACTGCTGAGGGTTGCACTCGCCGATAATCCTTTTAAAAGTTCCCAATTAACGGTAAATCCATCCGGTCCTCCCACGGGAATTGCCTGGTCAATTTCCGCATCTAATCCGTCTTGTTTTTCCTCTAAAAATGTCCGTAAGGCGCGGACAGCGATGGCCCGTAACTGTTGTTCATGGGCGGCGGAATCTTCGGCAACCCAGGCGATGGAATTGCGAATGGTGCGATCGCGAAAATCGGTCCGTCCCCTCGCCTCTAACCCCGTAACGAGCAATAGCAACCGCCCACTATATCGCCCCAAGACGAGAGAGGGGGATTCGGTTTGAATACAGTCAGAAACCCGATTTAAGGTGAGAATCGAAGGGGTTTCGGGTAGCCAACAGTAGCCCTCTTCCTGAGCAAATCCTCGACTTTTTACATAAATTTCCATGACATCCTCTTATCCAATATTGAGCCAATTTTGACCTTGTAATACTGCAAAAGCCCCCGTATTTTTACAGCCCTTGGCAAATTCCCGGACTGCATCTTTGAGGTGATTATCCAATCCTAACCAATCTCGGATAAAATTAAACAATCCTAAATTGCGTCGGTCCAAATGGAGTCTCAGCAAAAACCGTAATAAATAGCGTAAAGGCTGTTCGCTATCTTGGGGATTATATTGAGCATCATGACTGGTTTTTCTAAAAATAAATAAGGGTTTCCCATCCAGGATTTCAATGCGAGAAAAGACCACGGTTCCTACGGTTTGAACGGGGGTCACAATCACGACGACTTTGGAGAGTAAGGATTCCGATCGCAATAAATCTAATAACCTTGCATATCCCAATTGCACCTGCCTGACTAATTCCGCGCTGCTTTTCTCATCTTGTAAGTATTTTTCGCAGCGTACTGGGGCAAAAATTACCAAGCGAGGAGACTCTAATTCACGATAGACTCGTTGAAATAAATTGGCAATTTGTTGGGGTTTATTCACCGCATCATGCCATTGGCCGTTTTTTTCCATTAAGGCAGGGGTATCAATGGCGATCGCCACCGCTGCTGATTCCCGAACAAATGTCTCCACTCGTTCCTTTTCTTCCCGGGAACTTTTGGCGGCGAGATATTCTCCGGGATAATCTTGAAAGTGCAGCGTTAACGAGGGAATTGCGCTTTTTCTTCCCAATTCAAAGATAAAAGATTTATGCTCTTCCGTACTCTGCATCCATCCTTTTGTTTCAAAACTATCCGGCAGAGTTTTCAGTTCAGCTAATCGTTCTTGTAGCAATGCTGCACTTTCTAAATCGGGGGTCAGTTGCAAATTGGTTTGTCCAATACTGCGTTCAAATTGCTCATACATGGCAGTCAAAAGGCTGGTTTTACCCACGCCACTGGGTCCCAGCATGGTAACTTTTAATTCCTGCATTACTTTCTTAGTTTTAGGGTTGACTTGATTGTTTTTTCAGTTAATTTTATGCCCGCCAAATTAAAGGCAATTGTCCTTTAATTTTTACAGACTCTCTAATAATCCGGCGATCAAATCGCTATAATTTTCCTTCATGGGCAATGCTTCATCAATTTTAATTCGCCGTCGGGTGGCAACAACTTCTTGCCCTATAATCGGATTATACCCGATTTTGGAGTAATTTTCCCAAAATAACCCCGTCCCGCGACGCTGCCATAGGGGTAATTCATTAAAGTTTATCCCATAACGAGTGGCATCGGCTTGTTGTCACCGAAAGTAATCTACCACCTGGGATGGATTCTGGAAATATTCCAGTTGCCTCATTTTGCGGTCAAATTGATTCGGGTCCAAGGGTTTCCTCCTGGGTCCAAGGATGAATTTCAAAGGTTCCTGGATTCTCTCCTATTTTGACCTGAAATAACTGATGAAATCCTTCGGAGTAGTCCGGGGGAACTAATTTATTGCGAGTCATATAGAGGGCGTAGTCCGGGACTCGGGCTTTTCCTTCTCGTTGTTGATTGCGGGTGAGGCAATCGGCAATTTGGGATTCAAAATAATAGCCGATAATCATTGCCTGATAGTCTTGTCCGATTTCAATAATCCCTTGCCGATCGCCCCGGGTAGGATTGGTATTATCCACCACTAAAGAGGTTCCAGATTTCAGATGTTCTGCGATTAAAAAGGCTTGTCTGCGGGCCGGTCTTTTATTGTTTCGCATCAAATCTTTACTCACCAAAGCATGGGTTTCTGCGAAATGCGTTCGATAAAAGGTACTTTTCCCCGCCCCCTGTAAGCCGATAAATATTACCAATTCCGTCATAAATTATCGTTTGTTTAATTGCCCACATTTTTTAAATAGGACAAGGTAAAATAAAGGTTTAAATTAGATTTTTAACCCAATTTCCGACAAGTAATAACCCTACCCAATCGGGTATAAATAGTGATTTTTATAGAGTAGCCTGCGGAGGCAGGCTTCGTCCGTATAGCCCCACCCTTGAGGGTGCGGGCTAAAGCATTTTCAACTATTTCCGGGCAGAAATTGCATCAATTCTAATTGATTTCCCGCTTCTACCGTATCCACCGCAGTCAACCATTCTCGACGGAGGCGATCGCGACTGCCTAAACGGTCAAATTCATCTTGCCACACCTCGGACCGAACTTGTTCTAAAAAGATTTGCCACTCGGTTTTCACCCCTTCCACGCGCAACACGCGATCCACAAATTCCTCCACGATCGCAAACGCCGCCTGATTCGGTTCAATTAACAAATCTTCCAGGGCGGTTTCACAATTATAAACTGCTTCGGCATGAAGGGTTTTCAGATTGCTTAAAACTTCAGATGCCGAAATCCCTTGCTGGGACAATTTCAATCCCGTCTTATCCGGATTCAACCCATCCAACTGCTGACGAATCCGATGTTGAATCAGTCCGCGATAGGATAAATTAAATTCATCTAAAATTCTAAACCCCAATTTGAGTTTCTGTAAATCTTCCGGTAACAGTTCCGCCATGACGCCTAAAAATTCACTACCGCGAACCGGGGTGAGGTTTCCTAACCGTCCCTGTTCTATCAGCACATCGGCGACTCGGGACTTGACTCGCTCGATCGCCTGCTTCAATCCATCATCTAAGGTCAAAAAATGTTGGGATAAATGGGCGCGAATTTCGTTCAAATATTGATAGTACGCATTGGGATAACCTCCCACGCGATCGCGCCTGGATTCTATCTCTTCCAGGGTCGGAATCCCCGGGTCCTGGCGACAATTGGCAATCGCAATCTGGACTTGCTTCTTAAACTCCAAATCTTCCGCTTCGCGCTGCTGAGATAACCCCCGCAAAAATCCCTCTAACCCACTGGTCAAGTTATTCCAGAGGCCATCAAATAGCCGCAGAAATAGGGGAAATTCGCTCTCGCGTTGGACCGCTTGGCCCAGGGATTGCCTTGCCTTAACCAGTTCGGCAGCGAGGCGATCGCGCAGGTGCAAGAGTCGGTCTTGACAGGCTGCTGCATACTGTCGGTCCAGTTCGGTGATTTTAGCCATCAAATACTCCAAAACCCCCTCTAAAATCTGCTGATTCACCGCCATAGAATCAGCGCAATTCACTGTTAGGGTTTTGACCACTTCCAGATGTTTTTCGGCCATTGTTTCGGCTAAATCTTGGCAATTTTTAGCATTATCTCCATTGCCCGAACCCGCGCTAGTTTGGTTGAGAATCATCATCGACCAAAGGGCGATGGGTAGTTCGGTTAAGGCTGCCGCAGCGGTGTCGTACAGCTTGACATCAACATCAGCCCAATAATCCCCCGAAGATTTAGGCATTCTCACAAACAACACAAAATCCACCTCATGACCGAGGGTTTCAATCAGCCTCACTTCATCGCCAATGCCGGTATCCCCTAATCCGGGCATATCCACTAAGGCAATATTGCCCACATCCCCATTGGGAAACGTGCAGACAATTTTAACTTGACGCACCGCCAGATAGTTGAAAAAGACGCGCTGACCATCGGCGGTATCTTGTGCGACATATTCGCGAATTTCCCCTTGAGCAATCCGGCGCGGGGAGGGTTGGTGGAGGAGAGAGCGATATTGGTCCAGGTGGGTGTGATATCGCCGGAGATGTTCGTATTTTGCCCCGGTTTGTGCGCCGTAGAGGTCCCGAGGCAGGGGCGCAAGAGACTGCTGGGCAAAGTCATCCAGGGACTGGGGGGCGGGACCTAACTGGAGTTGGTCGTAATAGGGGGCGATCGCCTCCTCTAAAAACGATCGCTCACTATGAAAGAACACTTCCCCATGAGTTTCCAGGGTGGGATTGTGGTAAATGGTACTCAGAACGCCGGTACAATGTTGGCGATCGCCATCGGGAATTTCCGAGGCCGTCAGTCCGGTTAAACTTTGTAATAGGCGACTTTTCCCTTGTCTAGCGCGTCCAACCACGCCGATATTCAGGGTATTGCGGGAAAACCGCGCTTTCAGTTTCGCCGTTGCCTCTAATTCCCGGGCAATCTCCACCTGAATTTTCCAAAAATCCACGTCTTGGAGATGTCCGACGATCGCCCGATCCTCCACGGAATCCAGGAGGCGACTGCGGTGGTCCTGTAAGGTTTGAAGGGCCGCCGTGAGGGACCTCAAATTGTCCTCAACCCGACTCATTTGTTCGGCTAAAGGGCGACGTTTTTCGACAATCTGAGCAATTTGTGCGGTTCTGTGATTATTCATAATGGGCAATATAATTATTCGTTTCCGTCCCCTCTCTTGAGGCTGTCGGCGAAGGATGCAACGCCAGTCAAGACTTGAAAAGACTGCTTTGAGGGATACCAGAAAAAAATAAGACCCTTTCATCTTACGGGATGGGGGTCTTATTGAACCATTCTCAATCGTTTTAATTTCAGGGAAACCCGTAAAAACCAGGCAAGTTTTGAGACGGATCGCCCTTACGAATTAACCGATTTGAGTTAGTTGGCGGGGATACGTCTAGCCCGGGCGGTAGCAATTTCTTGGCGGAGAACTTCCATCGCTTTCGTGTATTGAGGGTCTTGGGTGGAACCAATTAAGGTGCGATCGCCCCGTAAGAGTTTTTGTTGGTCCTCGGTGAGTTCGATCGCCACATCCGGAGTAATCCCTTCATGGTTGATATCCGTACCATTGGGGGTGAGATACTTGGCGATCGTCACCGCCAGTCCGGATCCATCTCCCAACCCACGGACCGACTGCACTAAACCCTTGCCAAAAGTTTGGGTTCCCACGAGGACCGCCCGCTCATTGTCTCGCAGGGCCCCAGAGAGAATTTCACTGGCACTGGCGGAACCCCCATCCACTAACACCACTAACGGTTTATTCGTCAGGGCCCGTCCATTAGCCGACTGACGGTCCATTTCGCCGACGCGGTTTACCGTAGAGACAATGCTGCCCGAATCGAGCCACATCCGAGCGATTTCAATGCTGGCATGGAGTAGACCCCCGGGGTTGGACCGCAGATCCAGAATATAGCCGGAGACATTTTGGCCTTCGAGTTCCTCGATGGCGTCGCGCATTTCTTCAGCAGCGATCGCATTAAAATTTGTCAGACGGATGTACCCAACCCCACCCATCGGGCTTTCCTGATAGCTGTAGCGGACCGGATGGAGTTCGATGCGTTCGCGCCGAATCGTATAATCTTTAGTCTCCTTCGTCCCGCGTTCTTCGTCGAGTACCCGTTCGATAGTTAGGGTCACCTCAGTGCCAACGGGACCGCGAATCAGGGACACCGCGTCATTAATATCCATCCCTTCCGTACTTTGTCCGTCAATCTGGAGGATGGCGTCTCTAGCTTGAATTCCCATCGAGAAAGCCGGTGTATCCTCAATGGGCGAAATCACGATCAGTTGCTTCGTCTCTTCATCCTGGGAGATTTGAATCCCGACCCCTGTCAGTTCTCCCGAGGTATCAATCTGCATATTCTTGAACTCTTCTGGATTCATAAACCGGGTGTAGGGGTCCCCCAGTTGTTCCAGCATTTCTTGAATCGCAGTGTAAGCTTCCTCCTTATTGGTATAAGGACGGTTCAGATAATCTTGACGAACCGTTTCCCAATCCACTTGGTTAAACGTGGCATCCACATAATTGCGGTTAATAATTTGCCAAACTTCGTCTACCAGTTCTTTGGGGCTCTCTTGAAAAAATGCTTGACTTTGGGACAGATGAAGTCCCGCCCCCGTGACCGTAACAGCAGTTAAGGCCACTGCTGTTGCACCTACTATAAGTCCGCGTTTTGTAATCACCATAAATATTCAATCAGGAAGGAAAAACTACGATTAAGGACGACCCCGGTTGACTCTTCTATCTTTCGACAAAAAAGGTAGTACGATGAAAGCAATCGAGAGGCAAGCGATGGGGGTGATGAAGGGAAAGCACAGGGTTGATATTTAGGGATAGATGACGAACCCGATGAGAAAGCGCCTGCCCTGATTGGATCTCCTTTTTGAGTAAGCCGGGGACAGCTCAAATCAGGAATAGACGATGGTCAGGATTCTATGGATAAGGTTTGTCCCTAGCCCTACGATAACACAGGCTTTGCTGAGGTAACAGACTAGCCTGATTCTGTTAAAGGCGCAGTCAAGGGGCGATCGCAGACCAGATTAGCCCGAGGAGTAGGGTGGGCAATGCCCACCTTCATATCGGTGGGCATTGCCCACCCTACAATACTAAAGAGTTCGTTCAATCCCGTCCTCTGCATCCCTAGGGATCAACCCATCGCCCATCAGCTTGAATCAACTTAATTAACTCCTCAACCCCTTGGGATTCCGGGACCTTTTTAATCTCATCCCGACCCCGATAGAGGGAAATATATCCGGGTTGCTTACCCACATACCCATAATCCGCATCAGCCATTTCTCCGGGTCCATTGACAATGCAACCCATTACAGCAATATCGAGTCCCGTCAGGTGTTTAGTTGCTTCGCGGACCTGATGGAGGACCTCTTCTAAATTAAAGAGGGTGCGACCACAAGAGGGACAGGCCACATATTCCACCATCGTCTTTCGCAGACCCAGGGCTTGTAAGATACTGTAACAAACCGGAATTTCTTTTTCCGGGGCTTCCGTCAGGGAAACTCGAATGGTGTCGCCAATCCCTTCCGCTAATAAGGTGCCGATGCCTGCGGTGGATTTAATCCGACCATATTCTCCATCGCCTGCTTCGGTGACCCCGAGGTGCAGGGGATAATCCATGCCTAATTGATCCATCCGCTGGGCCATCAAGCGATAGGCCGCCAGCATCACCGGAACTCGGGATGCTTTCATGGAAATGACCAGGTTGCGGAAGTCTAAGGATTCACAAATTCTAATAAATTCCAGGGCGGATTCCACCATCCCTTCGGGAGTATCCCCATAACTAAACAGCATCCGTTCAGCGAGGGACCCGTGATTGACCCCAATTCGCATAGATTTACCTTGATCTCGTAGAGAAATGACCAAAGGTTCGAGAGTTTCCCGGATTTTTTCCCCAATTTCTGCAAATTCCGTGGGAGTGTATTCGGTGCGGTTGGGGTTGGGTTTTTCAAAGACGTACAGTCCGGGATTGATTCTGACCTTATCCACGTGCTTGGCGACTTCTAGGGCAATTTTCATGCCGTTGTGATGGACATCGGCCACCAAGGGAACGATTTGATAGGTCCGCGCCAGTCTTTGCTTAATTTCCGCCAGAGCTTTGGCATGGGCCATACTGGGGACGGTGACGCGGACAATTTCGCAGCCGATTTCATGGAGACGACGGATTCCGGCCACGGACCCCTCAATATCTAGGGTGTCTTCGTTAATCATGGACTGGACTACCACGGGATTACCGCCTCCGATGGTAATGTTGCCCACAGGAACCGGGCGAGTTTTGCGACGGTGGATGGTGGTGTCCGTCAGGGCGGTATTGGGAGTGGGTTGGGGGGTGGTTGGGTTCGGGAGTGTTTGCATGATGGGCGATCGCAATCCGATAGTTGCTGTGCAGGGTTGTTGATTGGGTTAAAACCCAGGCGATCGCATTTACGGCTTCTGAGTTGGGGGCTCGTACCCCTTCTCGATCAGCCAATGGACGCACCGGGGTCTTCTAGTCTGGGTTATGTTTTTCAGGTTGCCATAAATTGGGTCAATTTGGCTCAAAATCCTGAGAGAAAACTTCCCTGAGTTCCCTCAAAGGGGATTTACCACCCCGTCCCTTCGGGACACCCCTCCAAGGGAGGGGAATTTTGGGGCTGATTCCCCTCCCTTGGAGGGG
>NZ_JAMXOT010000500.1 GCF_024220515.1 Oscillatoria sp. HE19RPO | reverse complement strand
CTAAATTTTAGAATTGATGAAACCGGGGAACTCCGGTCATTGGACGGATTTAACAAAGACAAGGTTTTGACCCGCGCTCTAGTTGGGGACTCCAGCGCTACCCTCAAATTCCCCGAGACTCAATGGATGTTTTCTGGATACGCCAATTACACGGTCCCGGGCTTGCCAATCAATGACAGCGAGTTAATCCGAGGTCTGGATCTGGTATCGCCTCGGTGCGATCGCATCTTCCTGTTCCCCTCTACCGAAATGCACGGGGCGATTAAATTACCAGAGATTACCCCCAAGATGAGTCTGGCATGGCCTGAGCGCTTTATGGAGTTTGAGCCAGAACAGCGTTACTGTGTTGGGAATCTCCACTACATCGCGGTGAAACAACCGGACAGGGAAGCTTTACTGCAAAATTACTTAGAGATTGTTGCCGGAATTATGGAGATTTATCCGAACGTTTATCTCGTCCCGGTGGTGAGCAGGTTTTTGGGTTCTAAGATTCCTTTCTCGTTCCGGGCATACCCAGAACTCAAAAAACTAGAACCCTGCATCGACTTAGATTGGTTGGATCCGAATCAGTCAGATTTTTGGGCTGACTCCCACGGGCATCTGTCCCGTTTGGGGTGGTCTCTGCTGAAAGAACGGTTAGAGATTGTTTGACCCGGGTCTTGATTGCGATCGCACCTGGGGAATCTTGGCGGCGATCGCCCTTGCACCTCTCCCCCTTCCCCTCCCTTGTGTTCTGTAGCATTGCCGGTTTAGTCCGGATCATGTCAATGCTACAGAACAGTTAGTGGGGAATTTGGCGGCGATCGCGCTTAGTCCAGAATTTCTAAAATTCTCCAGGGTGATTCCCGGGTCATGATGGCTAACTCGACTTGCTCCAATTTTTTCTTGGGGACGTAACGGCTCTTGATGCGATCGCCCTCCCTCCACTGGTACTGATAATAGGGTCCGGTGCAACCTGCTTTCCATTTGCTGCAAGTCTTACTCTTCCCCTCCGAGTCGCGATACTTGAATTGCATCGCTATCCACCCAGACGCACCGGGTTTT
>NZ_JAMXOT010000499.1 GCF_024220515.1 Oscillatoria sp. HE19RPO | reverse complement strand
TCCACATTTTTGCTTCTTTGCAGAAGTTGAGGCAGAAACCCGGTTTCTTGAGCTTGAGAGTTAATGGTGAGGGCTAGAAACCGGGTTTCTTATCCACATTTTTGCTTCTTTGCAGAAGTTGAGGCAGAAACCCGGTTTCTGATGAGCGCAGATGAGGTAAAATGGGGGTGCGGTTTCCGGGTGCAGTCGGGAGGAAAATCATGCCCAGACTCACGGAACAATGAGGATAGACTTAGACGAACTGGAGGTTAAGATTAACAGGGTCGAGACAGCGATCGCACTGCCGATGGAAAAATTTGCTGAATTTTGCCAAAAGTGGAATCTGACAGAGTTAGCTAGATTTGGCTCGATTCTCCGGGATGATTTTAATGCTCATAGTGATGTTGATGTTAGGGTACAATTTCATCCCGAAGCGCATCCCACTCTGTTTGATTTAGCTGAGATGGAAGAGGAACTCAAACAACTATTTCAGCGAGATGTAGATTTAATGACTCGAAAGGGAATTGAAACCAGTCGTAACTATCTGCGTCGCCAAGCCATTCTATCTTCTGCACAGGTAATTTATGGAACGGGATGTTCAATCGTGGCTTGATAGGTTGCAATCAGCCGAAATCGTGACCGAATAGATTTCTGGGCGATCGCGGGAAGATTTAGCGAGTGATTTACAATTGCAAGATGCGATAATTCGGAGACTTTCACTGATTGGTGAAGCGGCAAAACGGGTTTTTGAGCCGACTTGCGATCGCTTGACTACAATTCCTTGGTCAGTGATTAACGGAATGAGAAATCGACTCGTCCATGAATATGATGGGATTGACCTCGATGTAGTTTGGGATACCGCACTCAAGAGTTTGCCGACTTTAATTTTAGAATTAAAAAAAGTCATTCCTAGCCTATAAATAATGATTTGCGGGTTGGGGCAAAAGAAACTGGGTTTCTGGCAGCCTCTCGATTCTTTCATAAAGATTTAACAAAGAAACCCGGTTTCGGGGGACAATAGGGGTGCTGTTTCTATTCGTGCGGCGATCGCGTTAGGGGATTGCAAAATATAAATCCTCCAAACGTTCAACTGAAAGTAAGGTATCTGTCGGAGTAAATGCGCAGGCCCCAGGGCGTATGCAATACGCCCCTACATTGACGGGGCTACTCCATTGCTCCATCACTACGAACCTTTTGGAGATTTTATTTTTTGGAGTTCCCTTAACAACCCATCACCTATTCATTAATCAGCGAGTTTTCAATTTTTAAGTTAACAATATTTTGGAAATGCTTTAAATTATCTGTAACTAAAATAAAATCTCGCGATCGGGCTACGGCTGCAATCATGGCATCTAATTCTCCTGTGGGCTTACCGATGCGTCTGAGTTCTCCTTGAATTTGATCCAATTCACGAGCAGCAAGCAAATCAAAATCTACCCGATGTAGTAGACTAATAAACTGTTATAATGTAGCCAAATTCTGTTCTATATTTTTGTGAGCAATAAACCCCTTTGTAGGGTTCATAAACTACGATAGAACTCAAATAACAGGATTGAAAATGCTGGGCAAATTTGGGTACAGCATTGGGATGATTTTTGAGCAAAGCGATACAGATGTTAGTATCTAGCAGATACATAAATCAATCAAAATTAAATAATTCTCGACCGTGGTTTTGATGGCGTTTTTGAGCGATCGCTGTAAAGCTGGCATCTAAATCGGGTTGGTTTGACCAAGCACCAAATAGTTGACAGAATTGCTGCCAATGCTCTTCTGGTGTCCGGGGGAGGGGGGGTCTAATTTCCAGGATAATTTCATGGCCGTCAGGGACGGCAATATTTTCCGTTAGCTCAATAGTTTTACCGCGTTTAATACCTCGGATTTGCATAAATATGGCTCTCGTTTTTCTTCAAGGGTATTTCAGTTTAGCACATAGATTCTTGAGAGACAAGAAACCCGGTTTCTGGCAGCATCTCGATTCCTTCACAAAGATTTAACAAAGAAACCCGGTTTCTGAGGTCTGGGAATGGGGTAAAATCGGGGTCTATCCCCTACCCGATGCGCCGCTATGGATGAACAACGAATGCAGGCTTATCTCGCCCTGATTCAAGAACTCCTCAGGGAACTCCAAAAAATAAAATCTCCAAACAACCCTCGTTCGTAGTAACGGATCAACGGAGTAGCCTTCTCAATGTAGGGGCGCAATGCTTGCGCCCAATTCAGGGCGCAAGCATTGCG
>NZ_JAMXOT010000032.1 GCF_024220515.1 Oscillatoria sp. HE19RPO | reverse complement strand
ACCTTCTTTACTAATGCCACCGATAATATTGGCGTAGAAGGTGTCCAATTGTTTGTGGATGAAGTTCCCGTTACCTTAACTGCCAATGGAGTAGCAACCTACACCCCTTCAAAATTGGGAACCTTAACTGCCAAAGCAGTTGCCGTAGATGCGGCGGGAAATTTGGGTGAAAGTAGCATTGACATTCGGGTTTACGACCCCAACGACCTGAATCCTCCCATTGTAGAACTGTCTCCCACCCTTGGAGAGGAACCGCTGACCGATTTTACCGACATTATTGGGACGGTAACGGATGACAACTTGACCAATTATGTCCTATCTATTGCACCTGCATCCGGTGGAGAATTTGTTGAAATTGCATCGGGAGATTCTCAAATAACCAATGGGAAATTGGCAGAGTTTGACCCGACTCTACTGCAAAATGATACTTACATTCTGCGGTTGACGGCGACGGATGAGAGTGGGAACAGCGCTTCCACAGAGCAACTGGTCGATGTTGCCGGGGAGTTAAAATTAGGCAATTTCCGCTTATCGTTTACGGATTTGGAAGTTCCAGTAGCGGGGATTCCGATTAACTTGACTCGGACTTATGATACGCTCAATGCTTCCCAATCCGATGATTTTGGATATGGATGGCGGTTGGAGTTCCGGGATACGGATTTGCGGACATCTGTGGGACGGGATGAACTGTACGAACAGACGGGAATTCCTTCCGTTGGATTTGAGGAAGGTACGCGGGTTTATGTGACGTTACCGGGTGGGAAGCGAACTGGGTTTACGTTCAAACCTGTGATGGATCCAGAGATTCAAAAGGCGTTGCGGATGGGAGCGCCTTTACCACAAAGCATGATTTTCTACAATCCGGCGTTTGAGACGGATGATGGGTCACAGGTGACGTTGAGTGTTCAGAAAACTCAGTTACTTTACAATCAAGAAACGGGTCAATACTATCATCCGAGTGGGTCGCCTTACAATCCAGCGAATTCGTTCTTTGGCGGGAGTTATACGCTGACGACGAAGGAGGGGATTGAGTATGCGATTGATGGGACGACTGGCGATTTATTGACGGTGAAGGATACGAATGGAAATACGCTGACTTATTCGGATGAGGGGATTTTCAGTTCTACTGGGAAGTCGGTGACGTTTGAGAGGAATGCTGCGGGTCGGATTGTGACGGCAGTTGACCCGGAGGGAGAAAGAATTGAGTATGAATATGATGAGAATGGGGATTTAGTTGGGGTTACGGATAGAGAGGAGAATACGACTCGGTTTGAGTATCACGAGGAACGAGAACATTACTTAGAAGAAATCATTGACCCGTTGGGACGAACTGGGGTACGGACCGAGTATGATGAGTCGGGTCGCTTGAAGCGGATGCTGGATGTGAATGGCGAAGCGGTTGAGTTGGTTTATGACCCGGATAATTCGACTCAAACGGTGTTAGATGTGTTTGGGAACCCGACGACTTATGTGTATGATGAGCGGGGGAATGTTGTTACTGAGGTGGATGCGGTTGGGTTGGTAACTCGCCGGACTTATGATGAGGATAATAATGTCTTAACCGAGACAGTTGTTACCGAGGAAAGTGGAGTCGAGGGGTGGACGACGACCTACACTTATGATGGGGAGGGGAATAAATTATCTGAAACCGACCCGTTGGGGAATGTGACGCGGTGGAGTTACAATCGCTTGGGTCAAGTGTTGACGGAAACTGATGCGTTGGGTCAAACGACGACTTATTCTTATGACAGTCGGGGTAACTTGTTGTCCACGAAAGACGCTAACGGAAACGTTACCGAATTTAACTATGACCTGCGAGGTAATTTGCTATCTCTTAAATTGGGAGATAGCATCAAGACCTTTGAATATTACTCGGATGGCAACGTTAAAAACATAGAAGACAACCTTGGCAACCAAGCTACCTATACTTACTCTCCAAACGGCGAGACTGAACGTGAAGCATTTACGATTGTTACCCCCGAAGGGGATCGGCAAGTTGAGACCACATGGGTTTATGACAACGAAGGTCGAATCAAATCAATACTAAAGCCAGATAACCAAATAGAATATCAATATGATGAAGTAGGCAATCAAGTTCATAGCATTACTCGAGGAGAACAAACTGATTATCTCTACAACCCCAAAGGGCAACTCGTCGAGACAATTTATCCCGATGACACCCCAGACAATCCTAACGATAATTCTCGCCGAATAACAGTCTACGACGGAGGTGGCCGAGAGCGGGCTACAATCAACATGACAGGGCGAGTGACCCACTACGAATATGATGCAGCCGGACGCTTGAGGACAACAATTTATGATAGTTCGTCCGATGCAGTCGAAAATTTGGTGGCTGCGATCGCACCAGGGAAAACCCTGGAAACGATTGATTGGACAGAAGCAATTTATCCCGACCAGACCCCTACTTATCTCGCCTCACTGCCCCACAGTAGCACTGAATATTACCAAAACGGTTGGGTCAAAGCAGAAATAGACTTTTCGGGGAATCGCATTGAATACAAATACGACCCACTAGGTCGCCAGACTGAGGTACGCTATGACGAAACCAATTATGTCACCTATACCTATGACAAGGCAGGGAATCGGCGGACTGAAACTTACCATGCCCAAGGAACTACCTTAACTAACGTTTACGATGAATTGGGTCAGTTGACCACTAAAACCGACCAAAATAACCACACGACTCAATACGAATATGACGAGAATGGTCAGCTAATAGCAGTCATTGATGCTCGTGGCGGACGTACCGAATATGAATATGACGATAAGGGGAATCTCAAGAGTGTTAAAGATGCTCTTTCTCAAGTGACGACTTATGAATATGATGAAAAAAATCGTCAAACGACTATTATTCGGACTGATGGAAAGCGTTCAACAAATATTTATAACGATGCCGAAAATTCGGTGACGATTACTGACTTTAATGGCAAGTCAATTAAATACGTTTACGACGAACAAGGCAACCTAAAAGATAAAGAGTTTTTATCTGACGGTACGTCGGTCAGCTATGACTATGATGCCGAAACTCGCACCGAAACATATACGAGCGATCGGGGCACAACTGTTTATCAATATGATGAGGGCGATCGACTAATTTCTCGTACAGATCCCACTGGTCCTTACTTGCCTAATGGTACAAGCATCGAATATGAATATGATGGTGGATCGATTGTTGCAGTTAAAACTCCGGAAAATGTCACCACCTATACTTATGAATCCGGTTTATTAAAGACTGTTACCAATCAGAACATTGGCACAACAACGTATTTTTATGAATCGGACAATACCTTCAAAACACAATTCCCCAATAACGTGCTAGAAACCCGTAGTTACGACGAATTGGGTCGCTTGAAACGAATTGAAACCGCTAAAATAGATCCGGTTACTGGCGAGAACGTCGAGATAATTTCAAGCTACGACTACCAACTGGATGATGTGGGAAATCGGCTGTCCGTTACCGAACATAGCGATCGTCAAGTCAAATATGAATATGACGAATTAAATCGCGTTATCAAAGAAGAGATATTAAACGATCCAGATGGCAATAACCGGGTCATTACTTATACTTATGATGCCGTTGGCAACCGCTTGGAAAAGAACGACTCAATCGAAGGCGTTACCACCTACACTTACAACCAATTAAATCAGCTTCAAATGGAGACCACAAACGGCGTCACTACCACCTATACTTATGACGACAACGGCAACTTAATCTCTGATGTCACTGGGAATTATTCAACGACCTATCATTGGGAAAATGATGGGGAAAATCGGCTCGTTGGCGTCACAATAGTCGATGAAAATGGCACCCAGAATATCGAATATCAATATAATGCCCGAGGCATCCGAGTCGGCGAAATTGTTGATGGAGTCGAAACGCGCTTCTTAATCGACGATTTGCGACCCTATGCCCAAGTTTTAGCAGAATATGATGCTGCTGGAAACGTTCAAACTGCTTATACTTACGGCTACGATTTAATTAGCCAGCAACGGGGAGAGTCGGAGTTATTTTATCATGCAGATGCTTTAGGCAGTTCCCGAGTTTTGACCTCTGAAAATGGCGAGGTTACCAACACTTATACTTATGATGCTTATGGCAATTTAATTCAATCGGTTGGTAGTATAGAGAATTCCTATCTGTTTGCCGGGGAACAACGAGATTTTGAGACCGGGTTGGATTACCTGCGAGCGCGTTATTACGACCCCACAATTGGTCGGTTTATTTCTGCCGATGCTTATGATGGGACTTTGTCTGACCCCATGAGTCAACATAAGTATCAATATGCTCATGCTAATCCGGTGATTAATACCGATCCGAGTGGCTATTTTAGCCTTGCAGAGATAGGAACCGCGATCGCAGTTTCCGGAATTTTTGCTGGTCTGGGCATCACAACTCTAGGGGCGGCTGGAGTCCTGATAGGGGGAGGAAGTCTTGGCGATGCTGCTGCGCGGTACGACCAATTTTTGGCGGGTTTTGCAGATATAGCAACCTTTGGCGTGAGTACAAAGTTGCGTAGTAAACTATATGGAGACACGGCAACGAGAGATCACAGGGGTTTATTTTTTAACTTAGGTCGATTTTCAGGAGGATTAGTTGGCTTTGGACTGGGTTTATCAGCTCCTACAGCACTGAGCGGCACTAATTGGGCACAGAAAATAGCTGTAGGTTATGACCTATTTGGAAGCGGATTTGGTTCGTACCAAAGTACAAGGAAGTTCCTAGAAGGTCGCGGTACTGTTTGGGATCTGTTGGCTTATCTGCCTCTGCTGACCTACACAGGTGGGTTATCCCTAGATTGGTTAGCGACAAAAGGAATCATTCTTTCTGATTTAAATATCACCGAAGCGATATCAACCGGCGTGGGCAGAAGCGGCTCTATAACGCCCGAACAACTTCCTCCCTTTCTTCAGCGCAACCTAGTGGGCAGCGTCTCTGAATGGTGGCTCGATCTCAGAGATCTGATAGTTCTGTACCGAGGTCAGCGCCAGGGGACAACACCTATTCTCAGTCCTTTGGCTCGCGAGCGAGGCATTGAGGCATCAGAAGAGTTAGTAAGGCGAATGCGTGCAGAAGGATTTAGCGACCAACAAATTGCAGGCTATACTGCTAGGTGGCACAATCAACCTGTTCCAGAAATGTTCGTCGGTTCAAATCTGGGTGGAGAGCCTTTGGGTGCTGTTGGAATTCCCACCACTCGTCTTCCAGGACTTGCGTCCTCTTATGCAGGACCAGACGGCGTGACGTTTGTAATCCGCTTACCAAAAGAAAAAGCTATCATTCCTGCAGGGTGGACGGGTTTAGCAGCAGAAAGCGAGTATATAGTTTTGAACCAAATACCAAACCAGAATATTGTTGAAGTAATACCTGCCAGTAACATTCCTTATTTCGATTTAGACGGGTTTGGCAACATTATTATACCTTCTAGGTAAATTGCAATGACAAAAGAACCTTCTCAAGCAAGGCGTTATCGAGAAATGATTAGAGCAGATCTCAAACTATTGCTACGTCAAATCCCAGCCGATGCTTATGGCTCTGATGCTGACTTACGTTCACTTTTAGAAAATCTTTACAACGAGAACAAAAATCAGCTAACGCAGTTACTAAAGGAGAAAGCACCTGAGTCAGTAATAACAACTCAAAAGGCAGGTTTGTTTGTATTAAGTTGTGGGCTTTTCACTTTCGGAAGACTAGATGTTGCAGAAGATATATTGACTGGAATTCCTGGTGGAAAAGGCTCTATACGTCGTCTTGCCTGGGTTATAAACGTACTTTTGCCAATTCCCAAACATTTTGACGCACTCGCCCATCCAGAAGCAGTGCGAGAATGGCTAAAAGTCAACTACTCTCGGCTCAAGTGGGATGATTATTCCGAACAATATATCTGGAACACAAGTGTTGAGTGTCAATAAAACACCCTGATATAAATAATGTTCAATATGTTCTAACTTCAGGGAAATGTCTTAGCGGTAACGGACTCCCTGAACAATGAAACCGCATACACCTACGACATCAACGGGAACCGCGTCACCGAAACTCGAACCGTCACCACTCCCAACGGTGTGGAAGAGTTGGTCACTCGATGGGAGTACGATAATGAAGGTCGTCTGGTCTCGACAACGGATCCAGAAAATCAGACAACTGAGTACGAATATGATGCCAATGGCAATCAAATTGCATCAACTGATGCTAAGGGTCGGCAAACTGAATCTCGTTACGATGAAAAAGGTCAATTAATTGAAACGATTTATCCTGACAACACTCCAGAAAATCCTAACGACAATCCCCGGACTATCAATGTTTACGATAAAGGAGGACGCCAACGAGCGACCATTGATGAAGCGGGACGGGTTACTCATTATAAATATGATGCTGCGGGACGGTTAACCGAGACAATTTATCTTGATAAAACGGATACTTTACAACAGTTTATCGACGCGATTGCACCTGGAAAGACTGCGGCAACGATTAACTGGAGTCTAGTTGTTTATCCGGATGAATTACCTACCTATTTAACTGACAATCCTCGTTCGGTTACGGAGTACGATAAGAACGGCCAAGTTAAGGCGAATATAGACCAACGCGGTAATCGGACTGAGTATCGCTATGATGATGCGGGTCGGTTGATAGAGACGATTTATCCGGATGATACGCCAGACGATTTATCGGATAATCCGCGTAGCAAGTCTGAGTATAATAATGCCGGACAGCAAGTCAAGGAGATTAACGCTCAAGGTCATGCGACTCGGTTCGTTTACGATAATCTGGGACGATTAGTTGAAACTCATTTTGCTGATGGAACTAAGGCAGAAACAATTTACGATGCACTCGGTCGTCGGATTGCTGCGATCGACCAAGCAGGTAATAAAACTGAGTATGAATACGATGCACTCGGTCGCCTCACGGATGTGGTGCAGTTCCTCAACGGCGAAGAAATCCGGACTGAGTATGGTTACGATGAATTGGGTCGATTAATTTGGCAGGAGGATGCCAACAATCATCGGACGACTTACGAGTACGATAACCTGGGTCGTCGCATTGCCGTCGAATTACCTGAAACTCAACGTTCTACGACAGAATATGACGCCGTAGGCAATACTTTTAGCGTTACCGACTTCAATGGGGACACCATTACTTACAACTATGACGCGCAAAATCGGCTGATTGAAAAACGGGTGGGAGAAACGTCCATTGCCAGTTTCACCTATACCCCAACCGGACAACTGGAAACTGTAACGGATAATCGCGGGGTGACGAGTTACTCCTACGATGAACTCGGTCGTTTGCTTTCTCGGACTGACCCAGATGGACAGTATCTCGCCAGTGGTGCTTCGATTGAATATGGATACGATGCTGCGGGAAATCGCACTTCGGTAACGACTCCAACGGGAACGGTAGAATACACTTTTGACTCTCAAAATCGTCTGAAAACGGTGACGGATGATGCTGGAGTCACGAGTTATTCTTATGATGAGGTTGGCAATTTAATCCGAACTGAGTTACCGAATGGGGTAGTGGAAACTCGGACTTATGATGAATTGAATCGGTTGGAGTCGGTGAGTTATGTCAAGGATGGAACGCTCATTGCTAGTTACGATTACACTCTCGATCCAGTAGGACATCGCCGAGTTGTGGAAGAACGTGATGGTCGTCAAGTGGAGTATGAGTACGATGATTTGTACCGTCTAACCAGAGAGACCATCGCTGACCCCGTAAATGGAAACCGCACCATAGAGTACACCTATGATGCGGTGGGAAATCGCTTGAGTCGGATTGATTCGGTTGAGGGGACGACGACTTATGTTTACGATGAGAGCGATCGCCTCCTTCGGGAAGAGTTGACTACTGGTGGGAATGTCGTTCATACCTACGAGTACCGCTATGACGACAATGGCAATACGATAGAACGCATTGAAAAAGATGGGAATAACAATGTCGTAGGTAATGCGACGTACTCCTGGGATAAGGAGAATCGTCTGGTTGGGGTGACCACATCAACTGGGGATGTCGTCAGTTACGAGTACGATACTGACAATATTCGGGTCAGTTCTGTGGTGAATGGGGTGACGACGGAGTACCTCGTGGATAAGAATCGTCCTTATGCTGAGGTGTTGTCGGAGTATGTGGATGATGCTGTTGCTGTCAATTATCTGCATGGACTGGATTTAATTTCTCAGGAAAGGGATGGGAGTGAGTCGTTCTACTTAGTGGATGGGCTGGGTAGTACGAGGTTGCTAACGGATGAAGGTGGGGAGGTTACAAATGCTTACAGTTATGATGCGTTTGGGAATCTGCTGGCATCTTCTGGTAGTATTGAGAATGAGTTTTTGTTTGCAGGAGAGCAGTATAATGAGAATTTAGACCAGTATTATCTGCGCCAACGGTATTATGATGCGGGGATTGGCCGGTTTACGAGGCGGGATACTTATGAGGGACGCATTTTTGAACCTATTACTCTGCATAAGTATTTGTACGCAAATGGGAACCCGGTTAATTATGTAGATCCGAGTGGATTCATAACAACAACAGCCGAGCAGAACAATATCTTCCACTTTCTGGCAGTTCTCTCAACAATTATTGGCGCAATTGGAGTGGCTAACGTAGCCATTGAGAAAGCAGAGGAGCAGAAAAAACTTACATTTTACCGTGGTACATCCTATTATGATGTCTTAGAGACAATTGCAACTCAACATATTGATGTAGAGCGGATTCAAACGTCTCAAAGTCGTAATAACTATCCTGTAGATAGACAAGGAGTTTACTTTTCCAGTCAATTGACAACAGCTCGATACTACGCAAGTTATGTGGGGAGAGACGGAAAAAGAGGAGGACCTGGTATTCTTGCTGCTTTTGTATCTGAAAAACCGTTTGAAATCCTTGTACTTAAGTATGGAATTGCTGTGGAAGTTCCTGTTCCCGATCCACCCACACCGGGACAAACTGAAACTATTATTCCTTATAATGCAATACCTGAATTTGAGACTTTCACTACATACAGTAGTATGTAATAGCTTGTTATTACATTAACAAAATTAATGATAACGTATGAGTATTCTGATAATTGAAATACCTCCCTCTAAAGTTTTAATAGATGAGACGTTATTTCCTGACAAACATAAAGAGGAGTTTGTTTACGAACATTTGCGCCATTACTGCTCAAAATTTTATCCTATCCCAACCATTGAAATCGCAATATATAACAATTCAGTATTTGTTACTGCTGGACATCTATATCTCAAAATAGCTAGAGAGTTAGGTTGCCCAAAAATTCGTGCTGTCATTGACAAAAAATCTCCAACTAACTCGATTGTAAAATTGCTAAACTCTCCTGACATCACTCAACTTGATTGGCAGTCGTTAATACAAGATGATGATGAACCAATTTGTTACATTTGGTTAGTTTTTTTCTTTATCCATGCTTTAAGCAAAAAAGAAAAATTTGCTTTTGAAGACAAAATTTTAGGTTTTTTTAGCAAGATAAATCTTCCAGATTGGGCTGATGCCTCAAAAAAAAGAATTAAGAATATGAAATATATAAACTTAGACTCGGGTATTGAATTTCAAGCATATTTACCGATAGAAGATGAAAGATGGTACGCTAGATCAAGAGCGATTTTAATGGATTTTCATTTTAAATATGTTCCAATAATTTCATTTCAAGGCCGAAAATTTGACCCCACGTATAAATGATATTAACTACCGAATGAGGGATGACAGCGAAGCTATGCCACATACGATCGCAACGGTCGAATGCAAAATGCCAGCATGGACTTTTCCGTTGACGGTGAAACTCACACCCTCAGTCGCAATTTTACTTACGATAAAGAAGGTCGTACCCTCTCGGGTACCAACTCTCAAGGTTCTACCCAGTCCCAAACCTACAACCTAATCATACGGGTCATAGTCACAATGAGTTATTAGCTGGTTTATTAGAACGTTTGAGAGGCTTTGGAGAAGGAAACCAGCCAGATATTTCCAACACTATAGTTGATAGTTTTGACGATTTAAGAGACTTACTGAGTTCATTCTTCTCAAGCGCTCGAGATATACTTGTACCTAATGGACAACCGCTCGGTCAATCTGGAAGCAATCCAAGAATCAGAGAAGTTCAAGGAGATGTGGACACTGCTCTAGATTTGCTAGGAAAAGTTATCGAAGAAGAAGGAGGAACATTTACTGACGTAACACCTGCTGGATACCCAGGAATTATGATTCAACTGCCAAATGGTGAAAGATACGCGGTTCGCGATAAAATGAATAATAGTCCAAATACTAATGCAAACATGGATGTTAATGCTCCTATCAGTGCGCCTGAAATCAAAAAAATTAAATTTAATCCATAAATAAAAATAGCAAAAACTATGAAATACCAATTTTGGGATGACTTAATTGTTGAAGGAACAGAAGATTATGTAGGTTTATGGGAAATTATATATAATGTTCGAGAGCGTTTTCCTCAAGCCAACCCACACGAAATCCGATTGATGACTATTGAAGCAATTCGGGAAGTTCTTGAAACTGGCTTGATGCAAATTGGAATGTTTGAGTCAGTTGAGGGCAATAACTTGGAATATCAAATATGGGATTTTAGCATTGATAGTATCATAAATCGCATTGAAAAAGAATGGAATGAGCTTGGCAGAACACCTAACATTGGGGACATAGCTTGGCTAATCACAACCAAAAAAGGAGAACAAAAAGCTAAAAATATTTTAAAGAAAAATAAAATTTAATTAAAACTAACTTTTGGAAAGCTGATTTGTTGTTTAAAAAGTTTATAATAACCACTTTGATTTAGGGGAGTTTTCCAGGTTGGTTCGGCACTCTGCCCAAGAATTTGTATCCTACTGAACAAATGGTTCGACTTACTCTTCAAGAAGTTGGCCGCTCTATTTTAGGCAAAAGTCCATCGGGTCTACTTTTGACAAAATTTTGTAGAAAGCGAGCGTCCCAGCTAAACAGACGAGAGACAAAGCGCTTTGTCTCTCGATCGTAACTGTATAGTGAACGAACAGAACTTTTTACTGTCCAGTGATAAATTTAAGGGCCACATTATTTTTTGATCGCCAGCGGGGTCGAAGCCGATCGCAGTTTCCTCCATCGCCACATCCCTTGCATTTCTATGCAGCTTTTGAGAAAATTTGGACGCCTATGCAATCTCTACCACTCCACCAGACAGCCGGTGTAGCTTGTCAAGCAAGACAACATAAGCGATCGCTCATTTCATCAAGGTAGCTTCCTTATCCACGACCACCAGGAACACTTTTTGCGCTATTGAGTAGCGTCGCATCTTTTCCACTCAATCAGCACTCTTGACTTTTGACTTCCCGTTCAGGAGCCGCCATCGTTGCTGTGGGTTTTCGCTTAGAAACGTTTGGGCTGACATCCATTCATAAGCACAGTAGCCGCACAGGTTCCGTTGGTTTGCAACGCGCTACTGCAATCCCTACTTCAACGCCACTCTCGATGCATCGCACAGATATCGACATAGTGGGGGCGCAGTCACGACCAGCTAGACCCTGAGAAAGTTTGGGCATAGAGTTGAGTTGCGATCGCCCTTCCCAAGTGCAACTCATCCCACCCTCACCCATTCACCAGCACTGAATCCACCACTCGAACTCCAGCCGTCCTTCAATAATCGCCACAGAAGCGCCAAGGCATCCGAGGTGGGTCGCGGGTTGCAGGATGGGGGTTGGCAACTCGTTCGGTTGCTTGAACTGCTGAGTGATCGCCACAAAGCACCATCCCGATTCTATTCAATCCGTCAGGGTCAGCTTGAGAGTAGGTCAGGGTGATTGCGATGGCGAGGGTGAGTTCTGCGCTCGACCCAAGGAAGAGTCAGACGGATTGAAAACCGACTATTTCTGTGGGACGAGAGCTTCTGAAGTGGGGACTTGGTAAATGCGATCGCCACCAACAATCTGCAACCCTTTTCAGTTTTTGGTCTCTGTCATAGTCATAGTCTAATCCCAATCTGGAAGCAGCCTCTAGGTGCGGATTGCGTCGAATGACTCAGGGTAGTAGTCCAGGTTGAGAGCGATTCTACTTGAGGAGACGCTTCGCAGTCGCATTCCACACCACCGAAACTCGCCCCAACTGCCAGCTACCGCACCAGTTTTGTTCGGGGTGGTCGTGATAGCAGGTTTGACACTGGGGAAGTTTCCGCATGAAGTGGAGTAACGAAAATTAGCAGTTGGTTATTAGCAATTCACTCGTTGAGTCAGCAAAGTATTGCGCTGGTTTTCCTGCACCTTCTGGGATGCCAATGCCAGGGCTTTCTCTTGCCCAACTAGAATTGCCAGTTTGCGCGCCCGGGTCAGCCCGGTATAGAGCAAATTCTTGTTGAGCAAAATGTAGTGTTGGGTGTAAAGCGGCAGAATGATGACCGGATACTCGCTGCCTTGGCTTTTGTGGATGGTGATTGCATAGGCGAGGGCAAGCTCGGCTAACTCGGATTGGTCGTAAGGGACTAACCGACCATCAAAGCTGGCTACCAGTTTCTTGCGGCCTTCTTCTAGTTCCACGGATTCAACCATGCCCAAGTCGCCATTGAACACTTCTTTCTCGTAATCATTGACTGTTTGGATGATGCGGTCGCCGGTGCGGAACAACATACCAAACGGGCTGGTAATTTCGGGTCGGGTCGGGTCGCAGGGGTTGAGGAGGTGCTGCACGACCTTGTTTAGGTTGGTGGTCCCCATCTCACTTTTGCGTCCCGGGCAGAGAATCTGGACATCGGCAATCGGGTCCCAGTCTTGAGCGGGAAGGAAATCAACCAGAAGCTGTTTAATCTGCTGGCAACCGACTTGGGGCGCTTGGGCATTTAACCAGAGGCAGTCGGTGCGAGGGCTGCTCGAAAAGGGTTCCAGGTTGGGTCGATGTTTCTGGTTGATGCGGTGGGCGTTGATGATGATGGCGCTACCTGCGGCCTGCCGGAAAATTTCGGTGAGCCGGACTACTGGGATTTGCCCGGAATGAATCAAGTCGTTGAGCACACGACCGGGACCAACCGAGGGCAACTGGTCCGAATCGCCCACTAACAAGAGTTGGGCGGATTGAGGGATGGCCCTAACTAAAGCATAAGCCAAGGGCAAATCCATCATCGAGGCTTCGTCGATAATGATGGCATCCACGTTGAGCGGGTTGTCTCGGTTGCGGTTGAACCCGCCAATGCCAAATTCTAGCAGGCGGTGGATTGTTTTTGCGGGCATCCCGGTCATCTCACTCAATCGCTTGGCAGCGCGGCCCGTGGGGGACGCCAGGGCGATTTTCTTGCCTTGTTGTTGCCAGAGTTTGACGATAGCTTGCGTGGTGAACGTCTTGCCGGTGCCGGGTCCGCCGGTGAGGATTCCCACTCGACAGGTGGCTGCCATCTCGACTACGGTTTGCTGTTGGTCGGTCAAACCGGACAAATCCAAAGTAGTTCGGTCAAAGGCAACGGGTTTTGCGAGTAACATCAACAGATAATCGGCCAGATTTTTCTCGCAAGTGTGGAGTGCGGGTTGATACCAGAGAATGTTGCCTTGGACTGGCTCCATCGTTAGTTTTTCTTGGGCTAACAATTGCAGGGCTGCTTGATACAATTGCGGTTGAGGCGGACAAAATTTATCGACGGTTAAAATCTCGGCAGCTTTCTTGAGCAAGTTCGGCTCAGGTAGAAAACAATGGCCCTCTTTAGCCGCTTCTTCTAAACTGTAAATGAGTCCGGCTTGATACCGCAACAAACTATCAAAGGGCATCCCTAGATTGCGGGCAATTTCATCGGCTTTACGAAAACCAATCCCGTGAATTTCGACTAACTTGTACGGATTCTGGACGACAATTTTGATAGCATCATCGCCATACTTTTTGAGGATTTTGGAGGCATAGACTGGGCTGATGTCGTGACCGCGCAGAAACACCATAATATCGCGAATTGTTTTCTGCTCCCGCCAGACTGCTTGGATTTGGGCGGCTTTCTTCTTGCCAATGCCAGGGACTTCCGTGATGCGCTCGACTTGATGTTCGATAATATCGAGGGTCTGTTCACCAAAATAGGCGACAATCTTTTTAGCTAATCCTGGACCGATTCCGGGAATCTGACCATCGCCTAAGTAACGTTCAATTCCGAGCAAAGTGGTCGGCTTTTCTTCCTCCCAAGTTTGGGCTTGAAATTGCTGACCATAGCGGGGATGGTTCTTCCAGAATCCTGTTACGATGAGTTTTTGCCCTTTCTTGACTGGACAGTGAAAAGTTCTGTGAGATAATTATTAAGGGGCCTTAAACTATCCAGTCCGTCTGTGTATGGCTTGATGCATGAATGACTCTTTGGCCTGAAGGAATTTTGTCAAAAGTAAGCTGGGTGGACTTTCAGCTAAAATAGAAGGGTCCGATTGTTGTAGAGTAAGCCGAACAATTTGCTCACTGGGATAACCACTGCTAGGTACGGTTCTGAACCAACCCGAGAAACCTTGCCAAATCGTTGAGGGCATGGATAAACTCAGAATTTGTAAAATCCCTAAAACTAAAGCAATAAGAATGACAAATCGTTCAAATGCTTCTATTTTATCTTGGATATTCACCCGGTCTTTATCAGAGTAGTCTTGGATATTCAAATTTTTAGGTTCTCGGGAAGATGGAGCCATGTTTTTCATCCAGAACCGATAGTTGAAGCCGGATAAAAGTTCGATTAAGGTCCGAAAAGTCACTTCGATTTTAAACCGCCAACTATAAGCCGTTATGATTTCTACTCCCGATAAATCCAGGTCGGTTGAAAGCAGAATGCTTTGTTTTCCTCCCGGCCACAATACCAAAACAAAACGCACTAAATTTTCGGGACAATCCCAATGTAAATCTATTGTACGATAACTGACTTTCTGTTTCTTTCCATAAAGGGATAATGATTCAGTCCTTAAAGAATTTGGCTCCTTAAATAACGTGCGTAATTCCAGTGATCGTCCCCAAGTGCGAGGTCTGCCGGGACCTCTTTTCACAGGGGACGGTGGTAACGGATGCTTGGCAACTGTATTAATCTTGACCCGGGTAATTAAATGAATTGAAGCGGCCCGAAACTGCGTAATTAATTTTTTTGAAGCAAAATAGGCATCTAATATGGCGTAACTTCCAGCTTTCATGTAAGCCCTACATAAGCCGGACATTTTATCAACTAAAGTCGGTGAATTTACATCAAGTGTTTGAAGTCCATCTTGAAGGAACGAACGTAACCGGGACAGCAACTAAAGAATCCCCAGATTGTAATAAAAGACTAATAGCTCCAAAATAATGACCTCGAATCCATTCCGGTTTCGTCACATTACCTGATTCTTGGTGTAATTTTTTGACGAGGGGCATTTTACGGCCTTCTTTCGCCACCTTAATGCCATCCCCAATATAAATAGGTTGACCCTTCAACCGTTTGACATGGTTATGAGAAATCAACCATTGATGCCATTGGAGCGATAATGTTTTGGCACTCCAACTTGTAGCGTGAAACCAATGGAGAGCATGGTCATAGTAGAATTCACCTAGGCCCACTGCATTCAGGTAACTGGTAATAGCAGGGGTTCGGTTGCATAACAGAATGCCCCAGACCATAATCACGAACCATTCAAACGCTGCCTCACGGCTGAATGCGGGCCGTAGACTTTTTATGATTTGTTCAATTCGTTCTTTTGGGGGCATAATGGTAACACTGGTTAAGCTTCGAATACTTACCAGTATGACTTATGGACTGGTTTTATGCCGGTCCATTTTTTTGAGGCCATAGAGCGACACTCTCGGGGTTATACAGAACTTTTCACTGTCCAGTTTCTTGACCGTGAGATTAAAAATGACGCAAACTGTGCGATTTTCGGCAGTAGTTAGTTGGGCAATTGTGTAACCATCATCGGGATTGGCAAACGTAATTCCCGTGACTGTCCCCTGAACTTTATTTTCATTCATAGCAAAATTTTATGTTTACAAATAGTATAACATTACAGAACTAAATGAGTCTACATTTGACCAAGTTTGAGTTAGTCCGCTAGACAATTACCCATTCACCAAAACTGGCTGAATCCACCGCCATTCTCGCTGCTGCCGTCCCTCCCCAATCGCGACTCTGCGCCAATGTCCCCTACGCCAATGAGTCCGGGGGGTGGTATGGGTTGAATGAGTTGAACCCGTGGCCCGTTCGGTCTTGGGCTGAAACTTCTGGCCGATAATCAAGGGGCTGAACCGTTCCGATTTGGATTTGCCGCTAGAAAATCCTTGACCTTTGGTGGAAATTGCCGTGGGAGCCGGAGGGGTCAGGTCGTCCGGTCTAGTTTGCGAATAAAGCAGTGTTTGCAGGACAATCCGTTCGATGCGCTTCTGGAACTGTTCTTCGAGGTCGAGGTCTTGGTTGCTGTCGATAAAGCCGAGGTTGACCATTTCAAAATCACCATGAACCACCTGGTCCCCAACTAGCTCAATCGTACTCGCATAGCCGGTTCCCTCCCGCAGAATGGTAGCCCAGCGGAATTTGTCACATTCGATTGGAGCGTTCTCAATGGTGTGACCGCCCAACTGTAACGGAGGCAGTTGCAATCCTTTGGGAAGATGCTGGAAAAACACCCAATCGCAAGCGTTATCCTCGGGGTTTGCAATTTTATCCCGGGGTAGCATGATAATCCCGAACGGGACCGAAACTTCCAAGTCTCCAATCGCCCGAGGAACGTCGGACTGGTCGAACGCGGCAAACAAATCCTTGTCGAGCCACCACACGGGAAACTCATTGTGAGCCAACGTCCAGGCAGAGGATACAATCGAATTCCAGGCTATGTCATTGAGTACGTTATGGATATCTAGTTGCCCATTGGATATCCCCCATTCAACTGTGAGCAAATTGTGGGCCAGATTCTTGGCCGCCGTCGCGAATGGCTCGTAACCCGCCAGCTTCGGATAGGGACGGTCTATTTTGGTGAACCAATGCGATTCTTTCGCAAGTTTCAAGGCTTTGCGGTAGAGAACCTTGGCCTCTTTCAGTGTGTAATCCATAGCTGGCAATCATGGAACAGGATAAACCAATTATAGCACTTATGATAGTTTTGCTGAAGCATTTGCCAAACATTTGCAACATTTTGAGAGTCATGTGCTAGTCATCCAATCGCCAAGGGGCTGGACGAGGCTGCGAATCTGCTGGAGTCGTTCGCGCACTTCCCCAGACAACCGTTGCCATATCGTGTGCCGCCATGCTGAAGGCAGACCCACCGTGGCATCGGCCAGCAGTTGAGCATCGGCATCGGGTTCGTGCGCCACCAGTTTGAGCAGTTCCGCCCAGCCTTCAATGTCTGTGCGATTGGCCGCGAAATCGTTGGACTCGGGGTTAGACCGATCGCCTGCGGGATAGTTGCACTCCAGGCTGCCGGTGAGTGGAGCCTCGGGTACGGGGATAGGGTCAGATTTTTCCATTGAGTCAGGGTGAACACAAGTCGGTGTATTTATAAGAGCAGCGTTTTTATGGGGACTTGTGTTCACCCCCACGGAGGCTTGTCCTGACTGGGTTTCGTCGGTTTGGACGGGTTGGACAGCCACCGAGAGCGCACGAGTAATCTCCGGGATGCGACTGCCTGCTTGTTCACCCGCCGCCACCAAATCCGCATACTTGAGGTCCCAGGCTTGAAAGATGTCATCCCGGTCAGCAGGGGCCTCGACTTGGTAAATTCGTTGTCGGTCTTTGCCACGCTGGAAACATTTTAGTTTGAGTCCCACCTTCTGCAAAATGGACGCAAGGATTTTCCCGGGTTTCGAGTTTGCCGAGATGGGCACGCCCAGGATTCGACTCATCTGATAACGACGGAACCAGCATTTTTCCCAGAATTCAGCAATCAACGGGTCATCCAAGGTTGTGGCAAAACCGGACGAGTTGATAATCTCCTCAATGCCAATCGCTTGCAACAACTGCAACTTTGCTCCCACGGTGGTCAAATCAGGAGCAAAGATGATGCTGGAGCGCCACTGCTTGAAATGCGATCGCAACTTCATCCCGTCCAGAATCTTCGCCAGTTCGGGATGCTCCAGCCAGTATCCCAACCGCAACCGAGAGATATACAAAGGATTCTGGATGATATTCGCAAAAATCCATTCGGGTGTTATCGCAAAACCGGGCAAATCCTCACGCAACAGAACGCCCTTGGCTTCATTGCGGTCAGCTTCGGATGCGGCGGGGTCATCCAGGATGATTCGAGCATCTTCGAGAGTGAGCGGGCCACTCCAACCTTGGAAGCGTTGACTGGCAACTTTTTGTTTGATTTCGAGTTTGGCCGCTTTGACCAATTCAGAAGCGTAAGAATCCTCACCCATCACTTCAACGACCTGAAAACCTTCAGCAGCCAATTCCGCTTTGAGGAGTTCGGCGTGATGTTTCCAGGCAAAGTTGCGACGGGCCACAATCTCGGCATACAGTTGTAGACTCGGACAGCTTGCCCATTCGTCCGTTTGCCATTCTTGCAAAATCTGCGTCCAATCCTCTGGGTCGAAGTCGTCCTCTTTGATGGCGATAGCTTGAGCTAATGCCGCTAAATTAAATCCATCTTTGGCATTGAGTGTCAGAGCTTTGATAATTTTCTTCGGATCGGTGTAGTGGCTCAATTCGCCAGTTTCAGGAGGTTATTTTTATGAAAAATGTAATTTTTTAGTTTAGCATAGACTGAAACAGTCTAACTTGATGTCACCAAAACATCTACTTTGTTTTGACAAGGTAGATGTTTTGGTGATTGGCAATCGAGTTAGAATAGACCCGTTTTGCCGGAGAGTTTTCAAGAAACGCATTGCTGCGCCTTGAGAGAATCAAAAAAGGAGGACTGAAGTGGAAACCCGCACAGGCAGGCTTCCACGGGTTAATCCTTAAATCCTGCGCGATCGCAAGTCTTAAACCACTGCCACCGCTTTACTGGCAAAAATCTTCTCGATCGCCTCTTCTACCACCTTATCGGGCGTTGAAGCACCGGACGTCACCCCAATCACCAGGGGTCCTGGCGGTAGCCAATTTTCGGCGATTTCTAACTCTTGGTAGAGGGGTTTATGTTCGATACGATTTCCCGGAAGAATCCGACTCGCACTATCAATATGATAAGACGGAATTCCTCGGTCGATCGCAATTTGTTGTAACTGCGTCGTATTCGAGGAATTATACCCCCCAATCACCACGATCGCATCTACTTCATCCTCGACCAAATCCAACATTGCATCTTGGCGTTCTTGAGTCGCATCGCAGATCGTATTAAAAGCCAAAAAATGCTGATTTAACGCTGCCGGACCATATTTTTTCATCATCGTCCGTTCAAACAACTTGCCCATTTGTTCCGTCTCACTTTTGAGCATCGTCGTTTGATTGGCAATGCCAACTTGCGCTAAATCTCGGTCCGGGTCAAATCCGGGCGAAACGGCTTTACTGAATTTAGCCATGAATTCAGCTTTATCCCCACCGTTGAGAATATAATTGGCAACATATTCGGCTTCGGCCATATTCAGGACAATTAAATAAGTTCCGGCAAAAGAACTGGTTGCCAGGGTTTCTTCATGCTTGTATTTGCCATGAATAATCGAAGTGTAATTGCCTTTTTTGTGTTTTTCTACACTATTCCAAACTTTAGAAACCCAAGGACAGGTCGTATCCACAATGGTGCAGCCTTTGTCATTCAGCAACTGCATTTCTTGAACTGTGGCACCAAAGGCCGGTAAAATCACCACATCCCCGGCTTGGACCACTTCAAAATCTTTTTTCCCTTCGTCAACGGGGATGAATTCAACATTCATCTCTTGGATATGTTGATTCACGCTGGGATTGTGGATAATTTCATTGGTAATCCAGATGCGTTCCGTGGGAAAATGCTGACGAGTTTCATAGGCGATCGCCACGGCGCGTTCGACCCCCCAGCAAAATCCAAACGCTTGCGCGAGACGGATGGTAACCTCGCCGCGAGTCAAGGTGTAATTATTATCTCGGATTTGCTGAATCAGGGGACTTTGATAAACCGAGTTCATCACGCCGGTGACTTCTTCTTGGTGACCAAATCCCTTGCGATGGTAGTTATCAGATTTTTGCAGTGCGCGTTTGAAAGCTTTTGTGTCCATGCCGTGAAATCCTAGCTTCTTTTCTCTTGATTGTAGAAGACTTAGGTTACAGAGGGATGGGGGAGCGGTCATTTGTCATTTGTCATTGGTCATTTGTCATTGGTCATTTGTCATTGGTTGATGGGGAGGATGGGGAGGATGGGGAGGATGGGGAGGATGGGGAGGATATTCGGTGTCACGATTGAAGTTGTTTCTTCTTGTTTGTAGTAACGACTTGCTGTCGTTGCTCTCCTGTTATGGCGGATGCCATAACAGGAGCAATCTCCGGGTCTACTGCTTGCCTCTTTGGGGACTGGATGCATGGCCTGACATGGGCGTTACTTGGCTTCAGCCAAATCACGCGGAAACGACTGAAGTCGTTACTACGAACTAAAGAGAACGACTGAAGTCGGGACGTTGAACGGGAGCATCTCAATTTGGCCTCAAAGGGGAATTTACAAGTCTTGCTCCCCCTGACCTCGTAGGGAAGGGGGCACCGGCGGTTAGGTCTATGAGCCTTCTTGAGATGCTCCCCTACGAACTTCCCCATCCTCCCCATCTCCCCCATCCCCCCATCTTCCCCATCCTCCCCATCTCCCCCATCCTCCCTATGCTCAAATCGGATCAAATACCATCAACGCCGTGCGCCAGACTAAGTAACCTTGCTCGTTGAGATGTAACCCGTCCGTGGTTAATTCAAGGCGGAGATTGCCTTGGGAGTCGGCGAAGAGGGGGTAGAGGTCCAGGAACTCGACCCCTTCCTCCGAGGCGATCGCCGCGAGTTCGCGATTGATATCGCGGATCTGCTCGTTGGGGATATTTAGGAGGCGATCGCGGCCCTCCCAAGTCGCACCGGACCCACTGTGGGGCAAAATGGATTGGACGACAATCCGGGCGTTGGGATGAACCCAGATGAGGTCCCGAACGATCGCCCGTTGATTTTCGATCACCTCGGACGGGGAAATGCCGCGAATTAGGTCATTAATCCCAATCATCACAAAAATCACCTCGGGGTTGGTGTTGTCAAATAACGGTAACCGTTTCCACAACCCCGAAGAGACTTCTCCAGAGATGCCTTGATTGAGCCAAGTGCGTTGGGGAGGTAACAGTTCCGGGGGGAACCACAGACTAATGGAATCTCCAGCGAGAACCCCGAGGCGTTCCGGGGGATTCGCGGCGATCGCCTCTGCCTCCCGCTGTAACTGAGCCAACCATTGCTCATAATTCCACTGATGGCGTGGACCTAACTGAGGCTCCGTGACAGGGGTTTCTGAACCCGAAGCATTCTCGATCGCACTCGAACCATTCCCCTGTAATTCCGACAAATTTTGCAGATCGGAGGACGAACTTTCAGCGCGGACAATCAGTAAAATGACCGTAAGCATCAAGATCCCATTCGTCGCCAGGGATAAGAATGCCCAAGGGGGTATCTTCGACCAGGACATGACCGCGAATTTAGACAGAACCGGGTTTGAACGCAAATTTAAACGCAATACCGTCGATCGCTACGCAACAATAAATTCCCGACCTACTCTGCACCTTCAAAAAGACTTTGCCCGGAAGCTAATGGCTACTCGTCACACCTGCGGGCAAAAAAAAATGCGGTCAGGAGATACTTCCAGTGTATTAAAAATCCTCCTAAGACCGCAAATATAGCGAATGATTAAAATTTGAGGGTGCAGACTGCACCGATAGGCTAGGGACTTCCCCCGGCCATCCCGCGATTATCCTTGAGGAATCCACTGTAAGCTTCCATACCATGTTCGGCAATATCCAAGCCTTTCAACTCTTCGTCTTCGGTGACTCGGATACCCAGGAAAGATTTGAGAGCGAGCCAGAAAATAGTGCTCAGCAGAACAGTCATCCCGCCAACGGAGGCTATGCCGAGGAATTGGACCCCCAATTGAGCCAGACCCCCGGTATAGAATAAACCGCTTTCTACATTAAACAGACCCACGGCTAAGGTTCCCCAAACGCCATTGACGAGGTGAACGGAAGTCGCCCCTACAGGGTCATCAATTTGGATACTATCAAAGAAGGTCACGGCGAACACGACCAAAACGCCCCCGACAGCCCCGATAATGGCGGACCCAAATACGCTGACCCCATCACAACCGGCAGTAATCGCCACCAGTCCGGCCAGGATGCCGTTGATAATCATGGAAAGGTCAGGTTTGCCGAGGTACATCCAAGCCACAATGGTCGCAGCGATCCCGCCTGTAGCAGCAGCAATATTCGTAGTGACAGCAATATGGGCGATGGTATGGTTAGCCGCCATTGTCGAACCGGGATTAAACCCAAACCAGCCGATCCACAGGATCAAACATCCCAAGGTCGCGATACTCATGTTATGTCCCGGTAAAGCCGTGGGACGTCCATCTTGATATTTACCGAGACGTGGTCCTAAGAAAGCAGCCCCCATCAGGGCAGCCCAGCCTCCCACAGAGTGCACCACGGTGGAGCCGGCAAAATCCAGAAAGCCTAAACTGGAGAGCCAGCCCCCACCCCAGACCCAATGTCCAGTCAGGGGATAGGCAATTCCCACCAGTAAAAGACTGAAGATTAAGAAATCAACAAACTTAATCCGTTCAGCAACAGCACCGGAAACAATGGTGGCGGCAGTACCGGCAAAGGCAACTTGGAATAAAAACTTGGCAGCGAGGGGGACTCCGGTCCAACTGAGAGAACCGAAGACTCCCACATAAGCATCCTCGATCGCGGGACTGTTGTCCGGTCCGGCGAGGAAAAAGCCGCTAAAGCCGATGAATGGGTTGCCATCCCCGAACATAAAGCCAAATCCGATCGCCCAGAATGCCACGGTGGCTAAGGCGAAGACGATCAGGTTTTTGGAGAGGATGTTGACGGCATTTTTTTGACGGCAAAAGCCGGTTTCCAACATCCCGAACCCCGCGTTCATAAAGATGACCAAGATGGAGGCAATCACCACCCACATGGTATCCAGCGCGATGCGGAGTTCTTCCGTGTCCGTTAAGGTGTCCGGTAGGTCCCCTGGAGGGGCTTGGGCCACCGCAGAATAGGCCGATAGCAGCAAAATGATGCTGGCTAAAGGAATGCAGGCTTTCCAGGAAGGGGAGAGTCTCCCAATCGCGGAGAACAATTTTTGAAACATCGAGTTCTCCGAGCGTTGGGGGGCATTCCGAAGGGAAGACCGCCGCCTACGAGATCTGGGTTTTGATTTCTGGCTGAAGTTTAGTTTAGAGGTCATTGTCGGACTTTGCGGTGAATGGGTCAAGCACGTTGAATTGCAAAGAGCAAGTGGGGTGCTTTAGAAGTGGAAAGCTACGGAGATCGCCTCCGTCTGAGTTGTCGTAGGTTGTCCCCGATTTGCACGTTCCAGACTTCGGAGCTGGTGATTTTCTCAAATGACTTAGGCCAGGGAACCTCGGATGAGCGCCGAAACCTGACGCAACCGCCCCTGTTTTCGGAAAAAGCCGACGGATCTCCATGCTCCGAGTCACAATGATTGCACCAATTCTGGGAAATTCATTCTGTATCAGAGTTTACATTTATTGAGGCGCTTGTTTCGTTTGCGGGAGAGAAAAATCTCCGACATTTTCCCCAACAGGCGGCTTTTGATGGCTCAAACCGTTTCATTGGCAAGGGTCGGCATCCCTAGGCCCCCCTAAAAATTAGGGCATCTGAGTTAAGTATTCTTGATAACCCAGTTGATCTAAACGTGCCTGTTTTTCCATCACCGAGTCTTTGAGGCTTTGGCGGTACTGTTGCACGAGATCCAGCAATTCCGGCTGATGGGTAGCTAAAATTTGCACCGCTAACAATCCAGCATTTTTGGCATTCCCGATCGCCACGGTGGCCACGGGAATTCCTCCAGGCATTTGTACAATAGAGTAAAGAGAGTCCACCCCGCTCAGGTGCCGACTCGATACGGGAACCCCAATTACGGGTAAAGGAGTCAGTGCTGCCACCATTCCCGGGAGATGGGCGGCCCCTCCTGCACCGGCAATAATCACTTTCAGTCCGCGATGATGCGCTTGCGACGCATACTGCACCATCCGTTCCGGGGTACGATGGGCGGAGACGATCGCCACTTCTACCGGAACCTGAAATTCCTCACAGACGGCGATCGCCTCTTTCATCGTCGGCAGATCCGAATCGCTGCCCATAATAATGCCGATTTGGGGTTGACTCATTGTAGGTTTTGAGATTTTAGATTGGAGATTTTAAATTTTATAGGGAAAATGTTAAATTTGAAGGTTCAAATTTTAGAGTTTACCGTTAAAAATTAGAGTAGGGTAAGAAATTTCAGATGCAGCGCCTTCTCTCAGGGCTACCCCTCGGAAATCGAGCCTCAACTGGCGGGGTTCACTTAACCCGAATTCACCCCTTGCCCAAAACTGGGGATCGGAAAAAAAGCCTCATCCCAACCCTAAAAATTAACCCCCAAAATCCCTCCGTTAAACGCTCCTAATCTCTTTGATATTCCCACTCACCTTTTTGTTTGATAACCACCTCAATGACTCCAGTATCACGCCTCCGTACTCTTCTGCCCATCTCGGGTTGCACCAACTTGGATATTATCAATGCTCAACTTCCCGGTTATGAGGACCTGCACTGGCTGCGAATTGATCAACAGGGTGCGATCGCGGTGATTCAACCCATGAAAACCGAGAAACCCCCCATTCCCTGTGTGGAAAATTTACAGGACATGGCCTTACTCGATGTAGAAGGAGACTGGGTTTCCTTGGGCGGGGTCGATCTCCAAATTAATGGGGCTTTAGGACTGGCCTTTCCCGATCTAGAATTGGCTGATTTTGACAAACTCCAGGAGATTTGTCAATTTCTCTGGCAGGAAGGCGTGGATGTTTTTCTCCCCACCCTCGTCACAACTTCGGTGGAAAATATTCAGCGATCGCTCGCTACCCTCTCCTCATTTATCAACAACCCCGAATATTCCGGTCCCGACAATCAACGCACGGCAAAAATTGGCGGGGTCCACTTAGAAGGACCCTTCCTCAATCCCGATAAACGCGGCGCCCATCCTGGGGAATATCTCCTCCCCCTCACCCTACCCAATGTCAAGCGGGTTTTAGGAGACTATGCCCAACTGGTCAAAATTATCACCCTGGCACCGGAATTAGACCCCAGTGGTGAAACTCTAGACTACCTGCACTCCCTGGGAATTACCATCAGTTTGGGTCACTCCCTCGCCACCGCAGAACAAGCTACCGCCGCCTTTAATCGCGGTGCCAGTATGGTGACTCATGGGTTTAATGCCATGCCCCCGATTCATCACCGGCAACCGGGCTTATTAGGGGCGGCGATCGTCCATCCGGAGGTCAAATGTGGGTTAATTGCCGATGGTGAGCACGTTTCTCCGATTACCATTGAGTTGCTACTGCGCGCCAGCCACTATTACAAAGGCATCTTTCTTGTCAGTGATGCCCTCTCTCCCTTGGGACTCCCCGATGGGAAATATCCCTGGGATACTCGTCAAATTGAAGTGATTAACGGGACCGCCCGCCTCGAAGATGGTACCCTTGCCGGAACCACCTTGCCCCTGCTTACCGGGGTGCAGAATTTAGTCAAATGGGGACTCTGTGAAGTGGGAGATGCGATCGCCTTGGCAACGAAATCCCCGCGATGGGCGATCGGCTTACCCCAATTAAACATTGGTCAACCGGCTTCTTTACTCCGCTGGCATCTCGATGAATCAGAAAATCTGTTAACCTGGGAGCGACTGGGACCCCTGGACTAGCGGCACAGACCCTCTCCGGGGCAACTTCAAAGCGCAAACTGGTTTTAATCTCATGTCCTCAATCATTGCCTTAATCGCCCACGATCAAAAAAAAGATGAAATGGTCGCCTTTGCTCAAAAGCATTCGGCCATTTTGTCCCAATATCATCTGATTGCCACGGGAACCACCGGGGCCCGAATTAATCAAGCTACGGGACTCGAAGTCCAACGAATGCAATCGGGACCAATGGGGGGAGATTCTCAAATTGCCGCCCAAGTCGTCGAAGGGACGGTTAAAGCGGTGATTTTCCTAATTGATCCCCTGTTTGCTCAACCCCATGAACCGGATATTCAGGCACTCTTGCGAATTTGCAACCTCCAGCAAACCCCCCTGGCAACGAATCTCGCCACGGCAGAAGCAATCATGCCCAGTTTGACCCCCGCTTGACCCCCTGAACCGGCAACGGGAAAAGACTGGGGACTGGCGACCTGTTCTGGATTAAAGCATCTCAGGACTTACGCAATCGTTAATATAGCGGTTCGCTGGACTCATAAGGTACAGATATTCTTTGGAGTGCGTTAGCACAGGCTACGCAAACGCACTCCAAAGAAGGGACCTCATAACTCTGGGCAATGCTATATTTAACTCCTAAATGTAGAGGCGATTCGCGAATCGCCTCTACATTTAGGGGAGATTTTCAAAATCTGCGTCAGTCCTGAATGTGGTAAGTTAAGAGGCTGGACACAACACAGCAACAGGCATCGCAATGAACGCAGTAGATGATAAAACCGTAGTCAGGGAGTATTTTAATGCCACCGGGTTCGATCGCTGGCGCAGAATTTATGGCACCGAAGAGGTCAATAAAGTTCAGTTAGATATCCGCAAGGGACATCAGCAAACGGTCGATCGCGTCTTGGCGTGGCTACAAGCAGACGGCAATTTGCAGGGGTTATCTATCTGTGATGCCGGTTGCGGTGTCGGCAGTCTGAGTATTCCCCTCGGACAAGCTGGTGCAATGGTCTATGGCAGCGATATTTCTGAAAAAATGGTGGCTGAAGCCTACGAACGGGCGAAGACCCTGTTCGGTCCCACCCATACGATTTCTTTTGCAGCCCAGGATTTAGAATCGTTAAGTGGGTGCTATCATACGGTGATTTGTCTGGATGTGCTGATTCATTATCCCCAGGATAAGGCGGCAGAGATGATCGGCCATCTGTGTTCGTTGGCACAGGAACGGGTGATTCTGAGTTTCGCCCCGAAAACTGTTGCCCTGAGTGCTTTGAAGAAGGTTGGGGAATTATTCCCGGGTCCGAGTAAAACCACTCGGGCTTATCAACATCGAGAAGCGGATATTATCGAGATTCTGGCTAAAAATGGCTTTGCGATCGCTCGCCAAGAAATGACCAGCACTCGATTTTATTATTCTCGCCTCCTGGAAGCAATTCGGCGCTAACTGAGGAAAAATCCATCCCAGCCCCCCGATGACAAGGGTCAAGAAAGTAGGCTAGAATTTCGGGAAATTTTACAAATTCCGGTGGAGTTTATGAAACCGATTAAAACGGTGGCGGCGGTTTTGTTACTGGCTTTTGGATTTTTCTGTCTGATGGTGGCTGTCTCGGGGTTAGGGGAAACTGATCCCGATCGGCAAACCGAGGGCAGAGATCTCGCCCTCGCCGGATTGGGGTTTGGGGTTCCGGCCCTGGGTTTGGGCGGCTGGTTAGCCTGGGGTCTCTATCGCGAGGGCAAAAATAAAAAGCTGGCTTTGGATAAGGAGGAAAGCGATCGCCTCCAGGGGATCTTTTTCCAAATGATCCGGGAACGCAATGGTCAAATTACGGCCCTGCACTTCGCGATGGAAACTCAGCTATCTGCTCCTCAAGCCAAGCAATATTTAGAAGAACAAGCCAAAGAGTTTAATGCAGATTTTGAGGTGAGCGATCGCGGAGATGTGATCTATCGATTTAAAGTCTAAATCAACTCTATCAATCTCGGAGGATTTCCGGGTTTAAAGTAGCAAAGAATGAAGGAGGGGGGCAAAGCAGCGTTTATCAAAACTACCAACCTATAAAACTGATTAGATTGAACTTATGAAACCGTTGAAAAAATCAGCATCAGCACTGTTTATGCTTTTGGGACTCTCCGTTTTAGGAGTGGCTATGGAGAAGTTAAACAATCCAGATACCCCCGCCCAAGATAGAGAGGAACTGAAAGCCTGCATTCTTTTATTGGGCGTCCCTTTTACCCTCCAAGGCGGGGCAATGGCTTGGGGATTGTATCGGGATAACAAGGAGGGTTATCATTTGCACGTTAAACAGGAACGCGATCGCATTCAGTCGATTTTTTATCAGGTAATCCAGGCCCATGATGGCAAAATTACGGTGATGCGATTAGCACTGGAAGCGGGATTATCTGTGAAAAAAGCCCGAAAATTTTTAGATGAAAAAGCCGTAGAATTTGACGCGGATTTTGAAGTCAGCGATCGCGGCGAAATATATTATTCATTTAATTTTGGATAACTCCCTATCCAGTTTGGCAACCAGACTCGCACTTCAGGAGTGATATCGATGGCGCAACTTTTTATGGTAACAGCCTCAATTTTGGCGGGACTCTCCGTCGCTGCCGGGGCTTTTGCCTCTCACGCCTTGAAACCCCAACTCAGTGAGAGGGCAATGGAAATTTTCGAGACGGGCGCAAGGTATCAAATGTATCACGCTTTGGCGCTGTTGTTCGTAGGATGGACGGTAAGCCAAACTGAAATCCCCTCGATTTGGCTGCGAGTGGCTGGTTTTGCCTTCATCGCCGGAGTCTTGCTCTTTTCCGGTAGCTTATATACCCTCAGTTTATCCGGGATCAAGGGGTTCGGTGCGATTACCCCCATTGGTGGCGCAGCTTTTTTACTCGGTTGGGGCTGTTTAGCGGTGGCAACCTGGAAGATGTAGCGGAAGTGCTTGCACCCCTTGCAAAAACCGGCGGAGGATACCCACCTCTGCCGGTTTTGATTTTTCTACAGGTAAGGAATTTAAACCGCTGCGGATTGTGCCTTGACGTTTTCAAGTTTCGTGGATTCAATAGGGAAAGAGAGATGGGTCCGTTGCTGATGATCATCCCAGGGACTGTTCCATTCCCTGGGGTTGAGGTATTGGGTCCCCAAGCTCAACGGTAGCGATGCGATCGCCCAAAACGTCGATCCCTCCTCCTGTCCCCCTTACTTCCGGAGTTCTATATGAAAGTCTGGCTGCACCGTTTGTTTTCTGTCATTTTCTGGCTATGGAATCTCACATTTTTATGCATTGTTTACCTGGGTATCTTACCTTGGTTAGCCATTCCCTTGATTCAGGCAACCGTTGAAGGAATCATTCCCCTTGAGTTTACCCTGGCAGTCACCGGGGCGATCGCCATTCCCACCATTTGTACGGGAATTGGGATGAAGTTACGCAAACATCCCTTACAACTGATTCGCCTGTTTTATGGCGTTGAAGCGCCCTTATTTACCCTCTGCCTGGTGCGGTTATTCATGCTACGAGAAATGACCGCCGCCAGTAACCTGATAGTGGGAACTGCACTCCTGGCAATAGCTGCATTTGCCCTCGAATTATTCTATGGCTATGCTAAGGGCGATCGCAAGTTAGCTTCACTACAACTCGCCACCCACAGTTTAATGTTAATAATGGGCCTCTATCTAGGCGCATTGTTACTCTTCTATGTTGTTCCCTTCACCGTCTTTTTTGCCACCTACCTGATCAGTTTCGATTGGGTAGAGTTATTGATTGACATATTCCGATATGACGCCTGGAATGCTATCTGGTGGATACCCTTCTCCTTTTTCTTATGGGGATTCAGTGCCACTTTATTCATCGCCATGCCCTCGGCTCTCGCCACCTTTCATATCTATTCCGGCTACAAAATCATCCAACAATTTACCGCCCAATACGGACGCAAATGGGCTTTATTTGGATCGGGCGTCGTCGTCACAGCCTGGATGGTGCTATTTTTATCGTTTCAACAACAACCCCAAATTCAAGCCTTTAAACGCTTAGAAAATCCCCCCTCAACGGATCGAGAACGTCAAGAATTGTTAGCGAAATCCGACTCAATTCGCCAAGGACTGCTCAACGCTTATTTACTCTCCTATCGCTATCTCAGTACCCATGAAGATAATAATCATATCCGGTTCATGTACCAGGACCTCCTGGGAATAGACGAAGCTACCGGCCAAGTCTTGCAAAATTGGTATAATGGTTTAATGTCACCCTTTTTGTACCAAGGGTCGCGATCGGATATCGAAAAAGCCGCCACCCTTTACCAGGATTTTTTTGATACGCCGATCCAAAAGGGAGAAGCCAAAACTATTTTACACGCAGTGCAATCCACCTTTAATCAAGAAGAAGCCAAAGCTGGATTACTGAATATTAACGAACAACGAGTTCTGCTGACGCAACAGGAGATTACTGTCACGGAACGGGGAGATTGGGCGGATGTAGAATTGTATGAGGTGTATGAAAACCAAACCCCTCAAAATGAGGAAGTTTTCTATTATTTTTCCTTGCCGGAAAGTGCGGTATTAACCGGAGTTTGGTTGAATGAAACCGCCGATCGCAGCGATCGCTATGTCTTCCAAATTTCCCCCCGAGGCGCAGCCCAACAGGTGTATAATGACCAAGTGCGCCGCAATATTGACCCGGCGCTGTTGGAACAAGTCGGACCCCGACAATATCGCCTCCGCGTGTTCCCCGTCCCCGCCCGCCTCACTTCCTGGGACAATCCTAATAACGAAGAACAGCCAAAACAGCATCTCTGGTTAACCTATAAAGTCATGCAAAGCCCCCAGGGTTGGGCGATGCCACAACTAGCAGAAAAACGTAACGTCTTTTGGAACCGCCAAACCCAGCGCCAGTATAACGGAGAAACGGTAAAACGCCTCGGTGATGCTTGGATGCCGGAATTTCTCCCGGCAACCGATACCCCCTCGGGAAACGCACATCAAGTAACGTTACCGGGAGATTACCAGATTTCGGCACAACCGCTAACGGAAACCGATTATATCTTACCCCAAGGGAAACGGATTGCTGTGATTGTCGATCGCTCTTATAGTATGCGATCGCACGCCAAAGAAGTTACAGAAACCGTAAATTGGCTAAAACAAAACGGATTTGCTGATAACCGTTTTGATAACAACGATGCAGATATCTATTTAACCGCCTCACCCGGTGCGATTCCCCTGCGTTTGGACAATCTCGGTGAGTTGAATCCCGCCCAAATCACCTATTATGGGAGTCTCAACTATCGGGGAATGTTGCAGCAGTTCCAGGAATTGCAGGGGGATACGACTTATGATGCAGTCGCCTTGATTAGCGATCGCGGCAGTTATGAATTAGCCAAAGATAGCCCTGATTTGCTCACCCTTTCCAGTCCTTTATGGATGGTCCATTTAGGGGGATTACCCCGGGCGTATGACGACGGGACTTTACAGGCGATTCAAAGCAGTGGCGGGGGCGTTTCTACGGACCTAGAAGCGGTATTACATCGCATCGCCACCACCGCCAAATTAGGCCCATCTACAGTGAGTGTGGTGGATGGATATCGCTGGGTTGTAGAGAAACCAGCGAAAGCGGATCTCGCCACCTTACCGGAAAAACTAGCCACAGCAACAGTTCCCGACAAAGCGGGATTAGAACCGTTAGGGGCAAGGCAACTGATTCTCGCCTTATCTAAACAGATGGATGCAGCCAGTATAGCGGATTTAGATGCCATTCATGCCCTTGCCAAACACTATGAAATTGTCTCCCCTTATTCTTCGGCGATCGTGCTGGTTAACGAGGAACAAAAGCAGCAGTTAAAAGAGGCGGAATCTCGCAGCGATCGCTTTGAACGAGAAATCGAAGATGGCACAGAAGACTTGCAGCAACCGGAGGATATGATGAGTGTGCCGGTCCCCGAACCCCATCAATGGTTAGGGATGATTAGTGCAGTGGGACTGTTGATTTTTGCCAAGCGCAAATGGGGTAAAAAATCGGTGAGATAATTGCCTCGTCCCCACAAATCTAGTCTGTAATCTCATAGAAGTTAGCCCGCCTGTGCGGGCTACAATGTATCTATTATAAACCATCGCCTACTTTATATCCCTCGGTTCCAATGGGGGACCCAAGGTAGGAAAAATGACCTGAAGTGTGAACAGCATCAGCGTTAACAGGCGCAGATGTGGGATCCACTATGTCAAGATTTATGAACTTATTGAGAAAAATTAAACCAATCTAGCCATAATTCTGTAAAAATAGATACAGAAAAGATTTTTGCTCTACTCAGCTAAGTTGAGCTAGAGCAGTGTGTACGAGTGTTAATCAATTCCAACGGGAGAAAGCTCATGTCCTTATCAACGGTCCCTGTGAATACAACCGTCCCAACCCGAGTCAACGAGATCACGACGGGTTGGAACCCGGCTTGTCATATTACTTACAACCGGGATAGCTGGGTAAAATTACTCAACCCGCCCAGTGAATACGCTGCGGATGAAGCGAAGTTGCTGTGTCAAGAGTCTGATACAACCTGGATTGCTTGGGTTCCTGGCTATGGAGAAGTGACATTAGAGGAAACAGATTTCTATTGTTAGGTGCGCTTCTAAACTCTAGAGAGCAAAGGTAGAATATCCCGCTTAATCTTCGTCGAAGGTAGCTATTGTTGAGTCTAGTTGAGTAAGTCAAATGAACGCCGAGTCTACTATTGATTGGGACGAAATCTTTGAATATCTACCGGGAACAATGGTGGAGTTCAAAGCAACGCCAGGGGTCTTACATAAAATTGATTCTTATGAAGCCACGATGGTTCCGCCTATCTGGTTACTCAATGATCCGCGTCCCCGCTATCCCCATGAGTTGCGGATTGTCTCCCGTCGTGAAACTCAAGTGTGTGATTTGCAGACAGCATTGGTTGCTGTTTGAGCCCATTTGGGATTGCCTTCCACAAACTGTTAATAAATTTCCGGGGGAGTTGGACTTGCTTCTTCTCGAAGCATCACAACCTCCAAATTGCTAATATAGCAGTTTCTCAATCTATGCGTTATATTCTGAAGCCTCTCTCCCTCTTTGGGGGAGAGATTTGGAGTGAGGGCTATATCACTAGCCCTGTCAAGGGGGTAAATTGCATGATGAAAAATCGTTGTTTCTTGTAGGGGCGTATTGCATACGCCCTCGTGATCCGTCAATTGAATCCTGACCCATCATGGTTTCTTGTAGGGGCGCTTCGAGAAGCGCCCTAGGGCGTATTGCATACGCCCTAGGGCGTATGCAATACGCCCCTACAAATCAATACAGCTTTACAGGGCTAGGGCTATACTACTCACAATCAACCCGCTTTTTGCTGCTCCAATGCCATCCCCCGGGGAAACAGCACATTGTTCTCCTTGTGGATGTGTTGGTGCATATCCTGCTCAAAGGTCAGCAGGGCATCCAGTAAGGCGCGATAGGTATTACAAGCCCATTCTGGCGGTGTGAACTCATCGGTCAGTTGCCGCAGTTGTGCCAAAACCACTCCCGCTTCATCATGTTCAAATTCCATCTGGCGAACCGGATTGGCGATCGTCCCACAGTGGAACGAAGGCACGGTATCACTGGTTTCCAATTGGCGAATCATGGGAAACAAGATTTGTTCTTCCTTCATCAGGTGAGTCGCTAATTCTGCGGACAGGGCCAGAAAAATATCTTTCACTTGATGCAGGCGGGGTTCTTTGTCACCATGTACCCTCGCTACCTTCGTCACCATTTGGTCAAGACGGGGCAGTTCAGCATGGAGGTAAGCATGATGAATCCGCTCGATGTGATCGGCTAATTCGCTTAAAGACAGGGCTGCCGGATTCACTTCTGGAGCCGTTTCTGTGGTTGTATAGTCGGCCAACTGGTTGAGAAACGCTTGGGGGTCAATCCCCTGTAAATGGCACGCTTCGGCCAGGGTCTTTTTACCCTAGCCCTGTCAAGGTGGTAAATTTAATGACGAAAAATCGTTATTTCTCGTAGGGGCGTATTGCATACGCCCTCTTTATCGGTCAATGGAATCCCGCCTCATCCTTGTTTCTTGTAGGGGCGTATTGCATACATGATACG
>NZ_JAMXOT010000031.1 GCF_024220515.1 Oscillatoria sp. HE19RPO | reverse complement strand
GCAATGCTTGCGCCCTGGGGCGCAAGCATTGCGCCCCTACACCTACCTACCTTTCAGTTGAACGTTTGGAGGATTTATATTTTGCAATCCCCTAAATTAGGCTGAATAATTTTCCTCTAAAATCGTTAAACTTCCCTCTCTTCTGAAAGATAATATTCGCCCTAATCTCAAAAGTAAGGATTAAAAATGCCCCATAGTCTCATCATCAACCTAGTTCCCACCTCCCCAATTTACCCGCAATTCCTCACGGGTAGACATCTCCATGCTCTATTTCTAACCCTCATTAATTCCGTTAACCCAGAATTGGCGACCTTTTTACATGAACAGAAGAGTGAAAAAGCCTTTACCCTCAGTCCCCTGCAAATCAGCTATTCCTCGCAAAATGCCGGTCACTTGTTGCAATGGCAGCACAATAAATCCATTCCCAAGGGGATGGGTTGTTGGTGGCGGGTTTCTCTGTTAGATGATGGTTTATTTAACAACTTGATGCAGCTTTGGTTAAATCTGAATCCAGAACAACCTTGGCATTTAGGGGCGGCAAATTTGCAGATCACTCGGATTTTGGGGACCCCACAGGTAACTCAGCCTTGGGCGAATTTTTGCAGTTATGAGGAGTTATATGAACAGGCATCGGATAGTCAACGGAAAATTGAGATGGTTTTCTGTACGCCGACGGCTTTTCGCCAGGGTCAATATGATTCCTGTTTGCCAACCCGAGAATGTTTATTTAATAGTTTGCTGCACCGTTGGAATAAATATAGTCAAATTCCCCTGGCTGAGTCTTTGACGGAGTACGTTTTTCCCACTTATGTGAATATTCACTCGGAGATTATTAGCGATAAACGGAGTAAGTTTATTGGCTGTGTGGGGGGAATGGGATATTCGATTTTAGGGGAGGCTTCGCCGCAAATTATCAAGGATATTAATGTTTTAGCCGATTTTGCCCTCTACAGTGGTGCGGGACGGAAAACGCCGATGGGGATGGGGATGATTCGGCGATTAAATGGGTCTTGATTGGAGGCGATCGCCAGCAACAACCGACGGATTTTTAAATAACGATCGGGCGCTTCTCGAAGCGCCGCTACAGGCCGTTTCAACCCAATGTAGGGGCGCTTCGGGAAGCGCCAGATCGCCTATCCACAAATTAAACTCATGAACAATTCTGATTACATTACCATTGCTGCACTCAATCAATATGCTTATTGTCCCCATCGCTGTTGGCGGATGTTTTGTGCGGGGGAATTTCGGGACAATCACTACACCTTGGAAGGAACCGATTTACATGAACGGGTGCATACCCTGGGAGAGGGAAATCGGGAGGAAGTCTGGCAAGTTCGGGCGATTTGGTTGAAGTCGGAACGGTATCAACTGATTGGCAAGGCGGATTTAATTGAATCCGTGGAGGGGGAAGTTTATCCGATTGAATATAAGCGGGGAAAGAAAGGAAAATGGGATAATGATGAGTTACAAGTTTGCGCTCAAGCCTTATGTTTAGAGGAAATGATGGGGAAAACCATTGAGCGCGGGTATGTGTATTATGCCCAAACTCGGCGACGGCAAGCAGTGGAGATTACGGAGGAGTTGCGACAGGAGGCGATCGCAACTTTAGAAGCTATTTCTAACCTCCTCCAAACTGGAACCATGCCACCCCCTATCTATACCAAACGTTGTCGTGGTTGTAGTTTATTTCGCCAATGTTTGCCTCAAGCGGCGGACAAAGTTAAAGGCTATCAAGAAGCGAGTTAATTGGGTCAATTATGAAGCCTTTTTCTGGTTCCTTGAGCCGGAGGACCCCACCCTAACCCTCCCCTTGCCAAGGGGAGGGGACCGGAGGTGGATTAGGGAGAATTCAGAAGGCTTTTTCTGGTTCTTTGCGCCGGAGGACCCCACCCTAACCCTCCCCTTGCCAAGGGGAGGGGACCGGAGGTGGATTTTGGGACAATCGACGGAGGACCCCACCCTAACCCTCCCCTTGGCAAGGGGAGGGGACCGGAGGTGGATTAGGGAGAATTGAGAAACCTTTTTCAATGAGCCTGCGAAGGCAGGCTTCGTCCGTATAGCCCCACCCTTTAGGGTGTGGGTTCAAGTTCTTAGATTGAAATTAGGAGAAAATTGTGGGAACGGTTTATATTACTCAAGATGACTGTTTTATTGGCAAAACTGATGAGCGGTTAAATATTCGGGCTAACAAGCAAAAATTGCTGGATGTGCCGTTAATTAATATCGAAGGGGTGGTAATTATGGGACGGGCTACTGTTTCCCCCGCAGTGGTGACGGAACTGCTCAATCGCCATATTCCCTTGAGTTTTTTAACCACAACGGGACGATATTTAGGACGATTAGAACCGGAACTGACTAAGAATATTTTTGTCCGCAAAGCCCAATGGCAAGCAGCGGGAGAAACGGAGAAATCCCTGCATTTGGTGCGCGGGTTTATTCGGGGGAAACTCAAGAACTATCGGACTGCTTTGTTACGCAAACAGCGAGAACGAACCGATGTGAATTTCCAAACCGCAACGGACCGCCTGAAACAGATTCTTTCTTCCCTAACATCAACCGCCACTATTGATTCCTTGCGCGGATTAGAAGGGGCTGGAAGTGCTGCCTATTTCCAATGTTTTGATGCCTTAATTCGGAGCGAAGGGTTCAGCTTTGAAGCCCGTCGCCGTCGTCCTCCCACGGACCCGGTGAATGCTCTGCTCAGTTTAGGCTATTCTTTACTCAGCCATGATATCCAGAGTGCAGTGAATATTGTGGGATTTGACCCCTATCTCGGATATCTGCACGTTGAACGCTATGGACGCCCGTCTTTAGCCCTAGATTTGATGGAAGAATTTCGCCCAATTGTGGTCGATGCGATGGTGTTGAATGCGATTAATAAGCACATCATTACTCCAGCGGAATTTACCACGGAACCGATTAGCAATGCCGTCTCTTTGACTCCAGAAGCCTTGCGAACCTTTCTGCGACTCTATGAACAGAAAAAACAGTCGGATTTCACCCACCCCGTGATGGGGAAAAAATGTACCTATCAGGAATCCTTTGAAATTCAAGGACGACTGATGGCGAAGTATTTGATGGAAGAAATCGACCAATATCCGCCCTTGGTGTTGAAATAATCGTCCCCTCCCTGGGAATTGGCGCAACTGCCGGTTCATGAGGAGGGATTGGGGTGAATTTGCAGAACAGTTGGGAGAAGGATGATGTATGTTGTGATTGCTTACGATATTTCCGAGGACAAACGACGCACGAAAATTCACAATATTCTCAAGTCCTATGGACAATGGGTGCAATTTTCGATGTTTGAGTGCGATTTGAACCAGACTCAGTACCAGAGACTGCGGATGCGCCTGAGTAAACAAATCAAACCCGATGAGGACAATATTCGATTTTTCTTCCTCTGCGCCTGCTGCCAAGGTAAAATAGAACGCATCGGGGGAGTAGAACCGAGGGACTCGACTATCTTTTTTGCCTAAGATTCAGCGCGAACCCCTAGCTGTAAAAAAGAAGGGGGCAAAATTTGGGGCTGAAATCCCGACGGGATAAGGCGTTAAGTGCTTTTCCCCCTTCCAGCCGGTTCGCGCAAATCCTGAAAGCTATATGGAGCAATGATTTGAGAGGAAAATGAATTTGACCTATTTACAAGTTGGCGGCTGTAATGGTATCTTTAATCTAGGTTCGCGCAAATGCACCTTGAAAACTGCATATACCAAGGGTTTCAACCACGGGCCGTCCCAATGACCTCTAATCCCTTTCAGGGATTGAAACTTCTGCATCCCACTCATCGTCCTGTTCGTGCGGAACAGGTCCCAATGACCTCTAATCCCTTTCAGGGATTGAAACTCCGGGGAGATGAGAACAGAAATCCCAATGAACGAAGTCCCAATGACCTCTAATCCCTTTCAGGGATTGAAACGGGGATGTACCCCAAGGCGGTGACTGCCTGAGCAAAAGTCCCAATGACCTCTAATCCCTTTCAGGGATTGAAACATCTTTATGTAATTGAGGAATTGCTCCCATTCCAGTCCCAATGACCTCTAATCCCTTTCAGGGATTGAAACGCTTCCGTTTTCTTGCCTTCTGTTTTCCCTCGGCGTCCCAATGACCTCTAATCCCTTTCAGGGATTGAAACAGGCCAAATTAAGGGAAGCAGACGGAGGCTTGGGTCCCAATGACCTCTAATCCCTTTCAGGGATTGAAACCCAATACATAAGCGGATTCTCCTAATTGATTAGTTGTCCCAATGACCTCTAATCCCTTTCAGGGATTGAAACTATTCCTCTCTGGTAACCCAGACAATAGTTACACAATGTCCCAATGACCTCTAATCCCTTTCAGGGATTGAAACTATAAAGTTCCCAAACGCTCGTGAAATATGGGTTTAGTCCCAATGACCTCTAATCCCTTTCAGGGATTGAAACGGGAAATTCGGGTCAAGATAAATTACATCCTCCACGTCCCAATGACCTCTAATCCCTTTCAGGGATTGAAACGATTACTTTTAGTCCGTACAGAGAAACTTCTTCGGCTGTCCCAATGACCTCTAATCCCTTTCAGGGATTGAAACTCGTCTAAAGCCAGCAAGGGAGAAATAGTGGTAAAAGTCCCAATGACCTCTAATCCCTTTCAGGGATTGAAACTCTGCTAATCCTACTTTCCCTTACAAAGAAAATTGTCCCAATGACCTCTAATCCCTTTCAGGGATTGAAACCCTGCCCTATCCGGCCATCAATCAGGAGTAGTTGACAAGTCCCAATGACCTCTAATCCCTTTCAGGGATTGAAACGATGATGAGTTGCGCGTCTGTGGTGAACATCAACGTCCCAATGACCTCTAATCCCTTTCAGGGATTGAAACTGGAAACTCGACATACTCAATTTGATTCACTATGGTCCCAATGACCTCTAATCCCTTTCAGGGATTGAAACCTAGACCTAATAACCTCTAGCATTGGGCGATTTATTGAGGTCCCAATGACCTCTAATCCCTTTCAGGGATTGAAACATTCCCCAGGAAGTATTGGATATCGTCGGCATTGAATACGTCCCAATGACCTCTAATCCCTTTCAGGGATTGAAACGGATGATTAACGCTTTTTAGGCTGAATCCCGGGTCCCAATGACCTCTAATCCCTTTCAGGGATTGAAACAGGAATCAGAGGATGAGTACGGGGAAGCACCACAGAGTCCCAATGACCTCTAATCCCTTTCAGGGATTGAAACAGCCTAGCTAAAGGCGGCTTCCCAGGTAAATCTAGTCGTCCCAATGACCTCTAATCCCTTTCAGGGATTGAAACTAATGATTTTGGCAATTACTTGGATACTGGAGAGAGTCCCAATGACCTCTAATCCCTTTCAGGGATTGAAACAACATAAAGCCCGCCATTGTAGCGGGCCATAGCACAAGTCCCAATGACCTCTAATCCCTTTCAGGGATTGAAACACTGTTTGCACAACTCCCGCTAATGCTGCTTGCAAGTCCCAATGACCTCTAATCCCTTTCAGGGATTGAAACTTTCTAAATGGCTTTAGATTTTTTACATGGTATCAGGTCCCAATGACCTCTAATCCCTTTCAGGGATTGAAACGTAACGTGCCTTTACCTGTGCTTCGGCTTTATGAAGGGTCCCAATGACCTCTAATCCCTTTCAGGGATTGAAACAGAATCCCTGCCTGGGGTCACCCTAACATCGCGTCCCAATGACCTCTAATCCCTTTCAGGGATTGAAACCTGTATTCCCTGGGTTGAATTTGCCTTAGACTTTGTCCCAATGACCTCTAATCCCTTTCAGGGATTGAAACCCAATCCGTCTATTCAATTAACCAACAATGAATGGTCCCAATGACCTCTAATCCCTTTCAGGGATTGAAACCAAGCGATGTAAACCGGGAGGAAGCTAGGACATCTGGTCCCAATGACCTCTAATCCCTTTCAGGGATTGAAACTGGATTCTCAATTTCAAACTTGGCTTTCGCAGCAACAGTCCCAATGACCTCTAATCCCTTTCAGGGATTGAAACCAGGCAACTAGATGGCCGACTTGGGAAGAGGTTACGTCCCAATGACCTCTAATCCCTTTCAGGGATTGAAACATCGAGGAGAGAATCTTGATCGCCCTCCGGTTGCTCGTCCCAATGACCTCTAATCCCTTTCAGGGATTGAAACCGCTGTAAATCGGTGGCAAGAATTATCGCCTCAGCGTCCCAATGACCTCTAATCCCTTTCAGGGATTGAAACCCATCATCCACTCGGTGAAGAATTTTGTTTCTTCGGTCCCAATGACCTCTAATCCCTTTCAGGGATTGAAACTCTGTTACCGGCAACACGATAGAAGATTGCACGGGTCCCAATGACCTCTAATCCCTTTCAGGGATTGAAACAAACTGCACCAATTCGGTAATCACATTCGGGTCTGTGTCCCAATGACCTCTAATCCCTTTCAGGGATTGAAACTGAGTACCCTTCTCAAAAAGATATCACAGAAGTTAGTCCCAATGACCTCTAATCCCTTTCAGGGATTGAAACAGACTAATTCTAAAGAAGTTGACCGCTTTCTGAAAGGTCCCAATGACCTCTAATCCCTTTCAGGGATTGAAACCGAAGTTTTCGTGCTTAGGGAAGAGATTAATAACCGTCAGGTCCCAATGACCTCTAATCCCTTTCAGGGATTGAAACTTATGGGATGACATGAAAACACCGGACCGATCGCCTCCAAATTCCTCCATATCCCTCTTCTCAGACTGCGATCGCCCCGGTGCTATTTCTCACGTTTCCCTGAATTAGGGTAAATTCTCGGGACCTGCTCCGATGATGCCTACTTTGTGCCGGAATGTGAGTTCGCCTCCGAACCACCCGGTTACTCCCAATAGGCTGGCTACAATCAGTGAAAGAACCAATCCCCACGGTAAAATTGGTGCAGCAGGGTCTCCTAGTCGCGTCCACATATTGATGATACTCAGCAGCAGCACGCCAATATTGCCAATCATGTGAATCCATCCGGCGCTGCGAGCCCGGACTCGTTTGATTTTTACGAAATCAAACATTCCTGTGAGACCCGCAGCGACTCCACTGATGATTCCTCCGACAATCAGCCAAAATGACGCTTTGGCCCAAAATAAATCGGTTGTTCCCAAATACACCACATCGCTAATTAAAGCAGAAATCAGTAACCCGATCGGCATGGTGACAATCACGGGGTGGATCGGATGACCGGCAATGGATAGTTTACTGGTCACACCGGAATCCAAATACTCTTCATCTTTGGTTTCAATCACCGGAGGAATATTCGGATAAGGGGATATTCTTCTTTCGCTTGTTTCCATAATCTCTTTTGTTAACAGCCACTTTTTAACAAATTAGGAGCGAATACTCTAGGCGATGCTTGGCTCACCCGTATTCGCTCCTAATTTAAGCTGCCTTAGTTGTAAGTCCTCTTCCCCTCACCTTAAATCCACCTAATGGCAGATTTAATCCCCTCCAAAGGGAATAATTTTATCCCTTTGGACCGAACCATTCTGGGGTAAAACTCCCATGCAATCCATAAGGAACATGATGTTTGAGGTGCAATCGGGCAGTCGGTCCTCGGGTCAAATCTTCCGCATCTAATATCACCAAATCAGAACGATGGTGTGCCGCATCATACATCAGCACCAGCAACCATCCATCATCTTCCCGGGTTCCCCCAGGACGCGGAACGAACACGGGTTCCCCAGCAAAACCGCGCGGGGCGGCACTCCAAATCTGTTGGGTTTGGGTTTGAAAGTCCAGTTTTAACACCGCCTGCAAGGGGGCATTTCCCTGGGATGCATGGGCAGTCCCGATATACAAATAACGATTGGGTCGGCCTACTTGCTCTGGATGCAGGGAAGGAAACTCACAGCATCGGGTTTCTATGACCTGATGCTGCACCGTTTCAGTTTCTAAATTCACCTGAAATCGCCACAACTGACCCGCAGGAACGGTATCAAAATCAACCTCGCGAAAATCTCCATCGGGGTCAGTAGAGGGGAATGAGTCATAACAGATGGAATCGATAAAGATTTCCCCGTTTTCTTCCCAAGCATTGGCATGATGGAAAACAAAGCAAGGTTCGGTTTCAATGATTTTGACTGCTGATTTCCCATCCCGAGGAATTAAAATGATTTGGGTTTTTTCATGGGGATTAAAGTCGATACATTGACCGGGACTGCGCCATCCCAATAGAAAAGGTAATGGATTAAACCGGACGGGATTTTGGAAAAAGATACAGTAATTCGGGGTGATTACCATGTCATGGAGGAAGGCAAACCCAGGAATACTGTGAGAATGTTGTCGCACCACTTCCCCGGTGGGGTTGAGTTCATAAATGGTGATGGTGCTTGAAGGGCCGGGTTTAACGGCAAAATTGACCAGGCAAGGTGCACCGCCATCTTGTTGAGAATGGGGGTCAATGCGGGGATGAGCGGCGAAGGCATCTCCCGGGTTTAATGTGCCTTGAATGGTGTCTAATCCTAGGGTTTCTAGGGTATGAGGGTCGAGGCGATGGGGTTGGGCGGCTTCCCACAAGGCGAGGAGTTTGTTTCCCCAATAAATGACGTTGGTATTGGCAATATTTTTAATGTTGAAGTTAAAGATATTGGCTAACCATCCCCCGGGTTTTTGAGTGCCGAAGACGCCGCGATAGAGGATTTTTCCGGCTTTTTGTTCGGCGAGATAGCCTTCGGTTTGGACGAAGCGGTTGCTAAAGTGGGCGCGTCCTTTATTGATGGCAATTTTGCAGATCATGCCATCGCCATCGAAGGGGTGATGGATGGATTCGCCGTTAATATCGAGGAGTCCGGGACCGTTTTTAAAGAAGGTGCCTTGGAGTTCGGGGGGGATTTCTCCTTCGATGTCTTCAATCCAGTAGTCAAATTCCCTAGGTTGGGATTCGTAGCCTTTTTGCCAGTCTTGGCGAGTATAGGATTGGTTGGAGGAGAGGTTTTGGGGTTGACGGTTTTGGAGTTGCATGAGGTTGAGAGGAATTTCGGGTGATTTTTGGGTGGGTTAATGTTAGTTGTGGTGGTTTGGGGTAATGTTTGTAGGGGGAATTAATCCGGAAACGAGTGAAGTCGTTACTACGAACAATCCGGAAACGACTGAAGTCGTGACGTTGAACTTAAGAGAAGATAACGACTGAAGTCGTTACTACGAACTAAGAAAGATAACGACTGAAGTCGTTACTACGAACTAAGAAAGATAACGACTGAAGTCGTTACTACGAACTGGGGAGTACATGGGTTAATTTTGGGTGTTAAGAAATTAAGCAGAGGGTTCTAGTTCGGGGACTTGTTCGGGTTGTAAGGGTTCGATCGCCCCTGCATGATCCGGACTTAATCTCGACATATCTTCATACTGCCGGTTCTCGTCGGAAAAGGTAGATGGATTGTCTCCAGCATCACCGTCTGGTAGCCATTTAATGAAGATTAACGGTAACAGGGTGGTGAGGTTGGTAATCACCACTAATAGCCAGAGTTTGTCAAAGTTGGTTTCTGTCACTTCTAACAGATGCATCAGCAATGCACCTTCTTCGTATGACAGCAGTCCCGCTAGGTTGGTGACGGACATTAATAGGGCGAATAAGGTGGCTTCGACTCCTGGGGGGCACAGTCTGGCGGCGAGGACTAGGACTGGCATATAGGCGATTTGTCCCATAACGGTGAGGATTAAGCTATCGCCGATGCTAAACCAATGGTCATCGATACCGATCGCCCGGTTGGCATGGGTCACCAGTAACAAGGTTGTCATCCCTAATGTCGCCGATAGCAGGGTGGACCACCAAAAGATTCGCCGGAAGGGAATGGTTTTAAAAAAGCGTTGGAACAGCCAAATCCCCACTAAGGATGCCAAACTGGTGACGAGTCGCACTTTCCCTAAAAATTCGGGGTGAAATCCCAGTTCGTTGGTGGTGAAGTAAAAGAAGGCGGAATCACTCGATGGGGTTGCCTGCCAGATAAATAGGAAGGCAGTGGGTAACCAAATCGCTTTTTGAGCGATCGCCCGTTTGAGTTGACTCACTTGTTCTTTGACTTGCACCAACCCAGTCACATCCTCCCCCACTCGTTCCTCGGCAATCAACCAGGAGACTGCCGAGACGATGGGAGGAAAGGTTGCCGTCATTAAAAATACGGTTTGGGTGCTGAAATGTTCCAAGAGGGAACCGCTTAAATAGGCGGTAATCAATCCTCCGAGTGCCGAGGAACCCCAACACAAGGATTGCAGGGACCCGGCATGACTTAAAGACTCGTTTCTCGCTCGTTCGACGACGAGGGAATCTACAATCACGTCGCTAACGGCAACAGACAGAGAACTCAGTAACATTAAGGCTGTCGCTTGCCATCCGGTGTTCACCACTGTTGCCATGCCAATCCAGGCGACTGCACCGAATATCCCCGACAGGATGAGATAGGGTCGTCGGCGATACCCAAAAATTGGCAACCCATCGGACATAAAGCCGAACAGGGGTTTGACAATCCAGGGTAAGGCGGCAATCCCCATTAAGGCTGAAACTTCGGCAGGACTTAGCCCCAGTTCGTCTTTTAGGAAGAAACTGACGGCTAACCGCGCTAACCCTAGGATGCCTTGCACGAAGTACACGAGCAAAATGGCAACCAGTTCAGGGGTAGGCTCGTTCCCGAATAAGAGTTTCTCCTTTATTAAGTTTTTGAGTTTGGCTCCATTCGTCGGGGAAGTTAGCATGGGGCTTATTTTCTTAATATTTCTCAATAATTTATAGCATAACTTTATTTTTGCAGGGCTGGCTACTTCTGGGGAGGGAGGTAACCACAGATTTCACGGATTTTCACGGAGGGATGGGGGGAGATGAAGGGAGAGGGGCGTAGAATGGGTGGAGATCTGTTTGGGGGTTGATGGGATGTCTAATCGTAATTCCGGATTTCGGCAGGTTTTGTTGGCGGCGATCGCCTGTGGGTTGGCTATTATTTTGGCGGGTTGTCCTTGGTTATGGGGACCACCGACGGGTTTGGAAAGCCATCTGCTGTTGGGGAATCCGAGTAATGCAACTTGGGACCCGGGGAATGCGGATAATTATTTGATGGAAAAGCCGCAATATGTGTTGTCCTATAATCGCAGTCTGGGGACGGCCAATTGGGCGAGTTGGCAGTTGAATTCATCCTGGTTGGGGAGGGCGGACCGCCAAGATGATTTTAGACCGGATGAATCGTTGCCGGAAGGGTTTTATCAGGTGAGGGCGACGGATTATCGGGGGAGTGGATACGATCGCGGGCATTTGGTGCCTTCGGGCGATCGCACGGCATCGGTTGAGGACAATTCTTCTACATTTGTGATGACGAATATGATTCCCCAATCTCCGGCGAATAATCGGGAAGTGTGGAATGAATTGGAGCAGTATTCCCGCAAGTTGGTAGAGGAAGGGAAGGAGTTGTATATTATTGCGGGACCGGAAGGAAGGGGCAGGGCGATCGCCAATGGTCGAGTCACGGTCCCGCGCTATACTTGGAAGATTATCCTGGTTCTCGATCGCCCCGGCAGTGGATTGAGGGACATTACAGCAGATACGCGGGCGATCGCCATCCGAATGCCCAATACGCAACGGGTAGCAAATACAGCATGGCGGGATTATCGAGTTTCCATCGATGTGTTGGAAGCGGCAACCGGATATGATTTCTTATCTAATCTGCCAGCAGGGATTCAAGAGGCGATCGAGAGTCGGGTAGACAATCTTTAATGATTAGCAAAGGACAAGGCACTGCCTTGTCCTGATGGGGTTAAGTTTCTACAATAGTTGTCTTGAGTCCTACGGTTTTATCTTCAACGGTTCCCAACACATAAACATCAATTTCCACCTCTTTGAGGCGATAAACGATTAAGTCATTCAATTGCTCATTGAGAAAATCAAATAACTGTTGAAAACGGTTTCGGGTTGCTTGTTCCTCTTCGTTGTGCCAGGACTGTTCCCGGAGGGCTGGGGCAAAAAAACGCTCGATTGTCACGGTTTCAACGGAGGTATTTGAGGGGAGATTACTCTGTTCTAAGAGTTGCTCTGGGGTGACATTAGAACAATCATAGGAGACGACTTCCCAGGGATAATCTGCTTCACTCATCCAGAGCAAATCTTGAGTTAGGTTTGCCAGTTTTTCGGTGATTGATTGGGTCATTACTTTGTTTTTTTTAAGGGGATTTGTTGAAGGTAGAGGGTGGGATTTGTCAAGAGGGACCTCTCCCCCCTAACCCCCCTCCCCTGCGAGGGGAGGGGGGAATAAGAAACCTCGCCCTGTCAAGGTGGTAAATTTAATAACGAAAAATCGTTATTTCTTGTAGGGGCGCAATGCTTGCGCCCCAGGGGCGCTTCTCGAAGCGCCCCTACAAGAGGTAAATTTAATAACGAAAAATCGTTATTTCTTGTAGGGGCGCAATGCTTGCG
>NZ_JAMXOT010000498.1 GCF_024220515.1 Oscillatoria sp. HE19RPO | reverse complement strand
AAAAAATAAAACCTTCAAAAAACCCGCAGGCTCAAGCCTGGGGCTACACGGACAAAGCGGTGCCTGCGCGGGCTAAAAGAGCCTTGTTAGGTGCGATCGCATCAAAGCAAGGATGATTTATTTGTTGGAATCCCCTAAGTATTTGTCCCGGGCCCCAATCTGTAGGTCCCTTTGATGAAAGACACCGCTTTCGGGGTCGAGGTGATGGGTTGGTCCTCTTCTCTTACCCCTTACTTTCTAGCTTTTTTGGTTTAAAGATATGTCGGAGGACAGAGGGCATCTTTGAAACCCGATTGCTACTATAAGTTTAAGGCTAAGTATTTTAAGGCCATGAGCCAAATAGGTTAGCCCATAAAAAAATAAAGATAAATGGGAGAAATACACATGAGTGTTGAAAATCGCATGAAAGCAACGGCTAAAAATATCGAAGGAAAAGCCCAAGAAGCCTTGGGCGATCTGACAGGAGACCCTAAGCAAAAAGCGGTGGGTAAAGCCAAGCAAATCCAAGCCAATATTGAACATGGGGCGGAAAATCTAAAAGAAGAACTAGATGTCAAGAAAAATCAAGTAGAAGACTTGTAAGCTAGTCAGCAAAAGGGCCAAGGTATTAATACCTTGGCCCTTTTTTTTAGGGAAACTGAGAACCCCTGAAAGAGGCAAAACGGGATGGGAATATCCTGAGATATCAGCGATCCCCGGTTAGAAATCTTCAGGGGTAGGGCAAGATATATCCATTGATAGATGCTTTTCCTTCCGGCTAGTTGCTACTGTAAATACAGATAAAACTAAGTCACATAAAGACGGAGAATAATATGAGCACTGAAGATAGAGCTAATGCAACGATGAAAAACGTGGAAGGGAAAGCTCAAGAAGCGTTAGGAAACGTGACCGGCGATCCCAAGGATAAGGCTGAAGGCAAAATGAAGCAAGCCGAGGCCGAAACTCAACACGCCAAAGAAGACATCAAAGATAACTTGAAAAAAGCGATCGACTAGAGAGAGCTTAATCTTTGAACCGAGGGAAGGGAGGGAATTATCCCCTCCCTTCCCTCAACTCTTACTACTCGGGTTAATCCTCGGGCATGAGGTTGAAGAAATCTTCCTTTGACGTTCCTGAAAATAGGGGAATGGGGAGGAGGAATCAATCTGTTATTTAAAAGTCTGTGGAAGGGTTTGATCCAGGAATTTGACAAGAGGTCTATCTATATCACCTCTCAATTAACCCGCATCCCCTCAGAACGGACTGGATATTACTATAAAATTTGGAGGAACATTCAGGTGAGTGTGTTTAAGCGAGTACAAAAAGGGTTGACCGCTTTGGTTTTGGTATTAGTCCTGAGCGTGGTCACCGCTTGTAGTGCAGGAACCCCGACGGCGCAGCAACCCAACCGCCTCTCCCCCTCGGTGACGAGTCTGCACAATTACGCCCAACTCGAACGGGGTAATACTCAAACAGGGGAGAATTTTGGCAACTGGGTGGTGCGAAATGCCAAAGGTCTGATTCAAGATGCCTATGTGCGAGACAATGATAAATTAGGCGTGGTGATTACGCCGGAAGTTCGCCCGAATGAAGTGCGAGAGTTAGCCCGATCGCTGGCCCAGGGATTTCACCACAATTTCCCCAATCGGAATTTAAAAGTGATGGTGTATGCACCGGATAAACAACTGATTCTGACAGCGGATTATGATGTGCAGTCTCAGCAGATTCAGTATAAAGCGGGATAGAGGTTGTGTCGAATCGCAACAGTTTTGACAGTCTATCTATCGATGAAATAAACTAGGAGAATGATATGGCGACGAGTGACGAATATAAACGGGAAATTATGAGCGATTTGGCAAGAGGCGATCGCGAGGTCATGCCAAATGCGCCCCAAACCGAGGATTATCAAAATTTTGATGATTTTGCCCAGCGATCGACTCGGGAAGAGCGTCAGCGCTTATTTGGTGAGTCTCTACAACACGATCGCATTCCTCCGGCCCAGATGGAACCGGAACTAAGAAAAGCGATCGCCCAAATTAAGCCTGATGAACGGGATGATGTGGCCAAGGAGTTCTTTAAAGAACTCAAAAAACGCGGACTCAGCGATCGGGATTTAGAAACACAACTGGCGCTTTCTACTCACAATCCCAAGAAAATGTCCGCAGATGATGTCTCCAAATTAGCCTCATTTGCCTATCACGCTCATCCTGATATTTTCCGGGATGTTTTAGCCGATAAACCCTGGATGATGAAGTTTTTGAGTAATCCGTTAGTCGCGGCTATTTTAGGAATTGCCGCAGCAAAATGGCTAAGTAATCGCAAGTAAGGCGATCGGGGGGCGGATTGAATCAATTGGGGCCAAGGGGCGATCGCAACGCATCGCCCCTTGGCCCTTTTGTCGAATCTCCCAATGCTAGAAAAGCCAGAATCCTAGGATGACCGAGAAACGCCTATCCCCGCTTATGAGCCCGATAAGATTTTTTTTGAGGGTTTTACAAAAATTTACAGTAATGTAGAGTGCGATCAACTCGTCTGTAGATCCTTGAACCCGTATAATTAAGGCTTAAGTTAGAACCCTAAAAAAGATCTGACAGCGAAAGCTAGTATCCGACTCATTAACATAAGGCCCCTATCGCCATCGATGAGGTAGAAATTTACCGATTCAACCGTGCTAAAACAGGGCACAAACGAGACGGATTTTCAGGAGCAAAGGAAAACTAACCGAGTGTTTTTGGAGGAGAATCCCGAGATGGCGGATAGCGCGATCGCTGATGAGACTGAGAAACCCAATCCAGAAAACGAACCCCAAGATAGTATGAAGAAAATACAAGACAAATTACCTGAAGAAGCCACCCCTAAAGGCATTCAGCTTTATCGTCAAGGGGGTTTACCCGGAAACCGCCCCATCGGACTGAGCAACTTCGAGATTTCTGACAGTATCAACCTGTCCGGCAATCGTCCCGTTGAGGCCAGTAATTTTATCGTAGCCGATACCTTAAACTCCTCGGGAATTCGTCCAATTGGGGCGAGTATGATTCACGTCGCCCACTCCATGCAGGTGTCCGGAAATCGTCCGATTACAGAAAGCACCATCCTCATGAACTGCGATCATCTGATGGGAAATCGGCCCATTTCCTCCAATGAAGGGGATGACACCGATGGACTGATGGGTTTCCTCGATTAACCTCAATGGGGGAAATAACGGCATAACTATGGGTCGATTCTATAGCAATTTTCACATTGATGAGGTACGTCTATTGGATCCCCCCTAGCCCCCCTTAAAAAGGGGGGGACCTGGAAAGTCCCCCTGTTTAAGGGGGATTTAGGGGGATCGGTGAATGTACTTCACCACCAAGAGAAAGGCTATACCTGCCACAGGGCGATCGTCTGGTCCCAACTCCCGGAAACCAGCACCCGCCCATCGGGACTAAAGGCCAGCGATCGCACCGCATCGGAATGTCCCACCAGGGAGGCAATTTGTTCTCCCGTTTTCCCATTCCACAGGGCCAACGTTTTATCCCAACTCCCAGAGGCAAGTCTCTTGCCATCGGGATGAAACTTCACCGCATTCACCACATCGGAATGTCCCACCAGGGAGGCGATTTGCTCTCCCGTCTGGTAATGCCACAAGGCCACGGTTTTATCCCAACTACTAGAGGCCAAAACCTGTCCATCGGGACTAAATTCGACCCCCGTCACCCCGGCAGAATGGCCGGTGAGGGTCCGTAATTTTTCCCCCGTCTGCAAATTCCACAGGGCAATCTGACTATCCGTACTGCCTCCAGCTAAAATTTTGCCATCGGGACTAATCGCCACAGACTGAATCTCCCCAAGTTTCTCCCCATTCAAGGTGAGCGTCCATTCATTTCTACCCGTCGCCAGATTCCAGCCTTTCAGACGGAGATCGCCACTGGTACTCACCAGAGTTTTGCCATCGGGGGCCATTGCCAGGGCTAAAACAGGTTCCTGATGACCGCCAAACCATCGCCCCAACTGGCGAATCGGCTTAAACTGACCCAAATCCCAGACCTGAATCTTTTTATCCGTCCCACAACTGACCAACCGTTGACCATCCGGGGAAAAACTCACCGCCAGAACCGATCCAGAATGTCCGCAGAGGGTGTGGAGTTTTTGACCCGAGTTGAGATCCCACAGGGCGATCGTCTGGTCCAAACTGCTGCTGGCGAGGATGTTGCCGTCCGGGGCGACTGCCACAGAACTCACCCGGTCTAAGTGGCCCGAGAGGGTCTTAACCCATCCCCATATCGAAGGTTCAGGCATTATAATTTTGTGAATCCAAGTGGTTTTGTTGACTATTTTACTGGCAATCGGATGAACTGCTGACCATCCCGGTCCACCTTAAGCCGCTTGATGAAGGGTCACCTTCTGGGGGGGTGTATTCTTCACCACCAAGGGTAGGGTAATCTCAAACACCGACCCGCGCCCCAGTTCGCTTTCCACGGCGATCGCCCCTCCCATCATCTCGCAAAATTTTTTAACCAACGCTAAACCCAATCCCGTCCCGCCATACTTGCGCGTCGTCGAATCATCCCCTTGAACAAAGGGTTGAAACAGTCGGGCAAGCTGTTCAGCACTCATGCCAATTCCCGTATCCCGGACTCGGAAGAGAATCCAAGGCGAATCGCTTGGGGGTACAGGAGTAGAATTCAGGGTGACCTGTTCCCCGGGATTCTCTTCGGGATTTTTAATGTTCACCTCTAAAATAATTTTGCCCTTTTGTGTAAATTTAGCCGCATTACTCAGGAGGTTTAAGAGGATTTGTCGGACCTTGGTGAGATCTGCCGTCATCATGGCCATGTTTTCGGGATAATCCACCTGGATCGCGTTGCCATTCGCCAGCATCACGGGTTCTAGGGTGGTGACGACCTCCTGAATCAACTGAGGGACATCAAAGGCATCCAGACACAGATCCATTTTGCCCGCTTCAATTTTAGAAATATCTAAAATGTCACTGACGATTGCCAAGAGATTTTTGCCCGCGATGTTAATTTTTTGGAGGTCGCCGATCAACTGTTCATCGGCGAGAATCTCTTCCACCTCTTCTTGCAGCAGTTCGCTATAACCGACGATCGCATTCAGTGGCGTTCGCAATTCGTGGCTCATATTGGCTAAAAAGGTGCTTTTCGCTCGACTGGCTGCTTGTGCGGCATAAACCGCTGACTCTAATTCTAAACTGTGTTCTTCCACTTGGCGAGAACGCACTTCTAACCCTTTGAGTAAACAGTTGACCTGTTGTGCCATTGTATTCAGGGTGTTCGAGAGTACCCCAATTTCATCTCCCGACACCAGAGGCGATCGCGCGGTTAAATCTCCTGATGCTAATCGTTGGGCGGTTTGAGTCACCCCATTTAATGCCCGAGTAATTCGGGAAATCACAAAAAAAGCCACCGCCATTGAGACGATGCTTAATAGCAGTAGCATCAGCAATAAATATTGACTGCGTTGCGCTGCCGCCATCACTGCATCGCACCATTGCAACATTTCCTCGTGGGGTGTAGGCATTTGCTTAACTCGGTGAATTAAGGCGGCGATATTGCGCTGAATTTCCGCTGCCGTCAGCCACTCTAAGCCCAAAGCGACCCAGGCGATCGCCACTAAGGTGCTAAATAAGCTCATCAATTTGGCATTGATTCCCCAGCGAAATCCCTGTTGAGAGAGTCCTGCCGCCCAAGGATAGCGGGATAAAAAGGGGTCTGGGGCCACGGCCTCCCGGGAGTTCCAAATTTCGGCGATCGCCCCATCGGCCTTGATTTGGCCAATGCGAACGGTGTTCCACAGATGCTGGGTTTTAGCATCCAGCTTGACTAACCCTTTTGGGGTAACCAGTTCTATATTTTTGGCCGATGCCTTCACCTTTGCCACTTGGGTAGACTGGGCTTTTTCCACGGCTTTTTTCCACAAATAGACCCCTAGATAGCCCGAGGCGATCGGGTCCGAGGTGACGCGATCGCTGCCATACTTGGCTTTATAGGCCCTGACGAATTTCTGGTTTTCCAGGGTATCGATGCTTTGAAAGTAATTCCATGCCACGAGATGTCCCCGGGTGAAGTCTGCCCCTATTTCCTGGACCTCTGCCTCGGCAACACTCACGGACATCACCAGCAAGTCATCGGAGGTTAACCCCGCTTGCTTTAACTCTCGGAAAAAGGCCACATTGGTATCACCATTGAGGGTATTGAGTACCGCATCCGGTTGTACCGACAGAATATGGGCGATCGCCGTACTCACCTCCTGGGAACCGAGGGGAATGTATTCTTCCCCGGCTAAAACCGCATCTTGGGCTACTAATTGCGCTTTAATAATTTGATTGGCACTCCGGGGGAAAATATAATCTGACCCGAGTAAATAAATGTGGCGAAAGCCCCGATCTAATAAATATTGCACCGCCGGAACGATTTGTTGATTGGGTGCTGCACCCGTATAGAAAATATTGGGGGACTGTTCTAATCCTTCATATTGCACCGGATAAAACAACAATCCATTTAATTCTTCCAAAATCGGGAGGACCGCTTTGCGGGAGGCGGAGGTCCAGCAGCCAAAGATCACCTCCACTTGATCCTGGGTGAGTAATTGTTTGGCTTGGTCCGCAAAGGTTTTTAAATTGCTTTCGCCATCGGCAATCACCGCTTCTAGGGGGCGGCCCAGTACCCCACCGGCGGCATTAATTTCTTCAATTGCTAACAAGGTGGCATCTTTGACTGATACTTCCCCGATCGACATCGTACCCGTTAGGGAATGTAACACCCCCACTTTAATCGGTTGGTTGGGGGATTTGAGGCGATCGGGCACTGAAAAAATCCGCTCATACATGATATTGAGTAAAGTTCGCGAGGGGTGGTTAGAGTATTCCAACAAATAAATCATCCTTGCTTTGATGCGATCGCACCTAACAAGGCTCTTTTAGCCCGCGCAGGCGGGCTTTGTCCGTGTAGCCCCACCCTTCAGGGTGCGGGTTTTTTGAAGGTTTTATTTTTTGGAGTTCC
>NZ_JAMXOT010000030.1 GCF_024220515.1 Oscillatoria sp. HE19RPO | reverse complement strand
CAAATAAATCATCCTTGCTTTGATGCGATCGCACCTAACAAGGCTCTTTTAGCCCGCGCAGGCACCGCTTTGTCCGTGTAGCCCCAGGCTTGAGCCTGCGGGTTTTTTGAAGGTTTTATTTTTTGGAGTTCCCTTAGCCCAAATTGTTCCGTGGGGGGACGGAGGCGATCGCCCCCGCCCTCTTGGTGAGTCACATTACACCACGGTGGTTTCTTCAGGTTGTTGGAAACCGGAACCGTAGACGTAGTTGAACGCTTGGACGTTCGTCACTTCCGTGATAGAGCTGGCGCTATAGAACTTAGTCAGAGCTTCAGCATTTTGAGTTTTCAGTGCATCCACATCCAGACCCGGAGTGGGGGCGAACCCAGCTTCTAATCCGGCAGTGAACATATACTCTAGGGTTTGTGAGTAGCTGACTTGCTCGATGGAGGTGGAGCCAGCCCAGGCCAGCAGGGCTTCTACTGAGGCCGATCCTTCCGCCAGATAGGACTCGAAGTCAACCAACTCCGATGGATCTTGACCGTTTTCTAACCCCGCACCCGTCACATAGTCGAAGAGTTCGTTGTTAGAGATTTCGCCGTTGCCATCCACGTCGATTTGTGCTTTGTTTTCTTCCAGCACCGTGGCATATTCGGTCTTATACCACTCTAAGTCAATCGCGGCAGAGGTGTTTAACCCTTCAGCGATGCCTTCAGTGTTCATGAAGTCGTAAACTTGGCCACCACTGATGTTGAAGACATTTTCGAGGCTGTAGTTCGCCAGGATTTTATCCGAGAGGTTCTCGGTATAGTAATCCATGTTTACAAATTGGGTGACATCAATGCCCAGTTCAGACGCTTGGTTGAACATGAAGGAGACGATATCCGACTTGCTGAAGACGCCCGAGGTAGAGGAGGCACCAGCGATTTCCAAAAGCTGAGTCCCATATTCCTCTACAAATCCTTCCACATCAACCGGCGTTAAGGAGAAGTCTGCTCCGGAAGCCACTTGGCTGTAAGCATATTCTAGGATTTGAGCATCGGTGATTTGTTCAGCGGTGACTCCAAACTGGCTGCTGATTTCCGCTGCATACTGAGTACCGACGAACTCGAAGTCAATCTCACTAGAGAGACCGCCATAGAGGTAATCAAGAACCAGTTCTTGCTTGAGGTCAACAACGGTGCTCACTTCGATATTGTAGTGACGCGCCAGGTCAACGGTGAACTCTTGCTTGAGGTAATCAACATCCACATACTGGGTGAGGTCGATGCCTTGTTTCACGCCTTCAGTGAGAGCAAACTTGATGATTTGCTTATCACTCAGGGTGTTCACATCGAAGTCACCACCTTCGTCGAGGGCTCCACTGAGTTTCAGAGAACCACTCTTGAGCTTCATCGAACCGCTCTTGAATTTAGCGGAACCACTGAAGGAATTCGATGAGCCAAATGAGCCGCTCTTACCGAGCTTGAAGGAACCGCTCTTGACTTTGATGGGGCTGCTTTCGCCGCCGTAGAAGGCTGTTAATGCCTCAGTGTTGTCGGTCAGATAGGCACTCAGGTCGATCGCACTGAGTTTGAGTTCTTCAACCTCTAAGACTGCCTTGAATTCTTCGCTGTAGGCAATCTGAAGGACTTGTTCGACGCTCAAGGATGCGCCTTCGCTGACGGTGATTTCTAAGCCGGTCAACAGTTCGGTTTGTTGAGCTTCAGTCAGTTGCTCGAACTGGTAGGCGAGGAAGTTGACATCGAGTCCGGAGAATTCGCTGCTGACCCATTCTAGGACTGCGGCACTGTCGAGAGTGGCGACTTCCTCTATCGAGATTTCCAGGGATTCGGCGATCGCCAGACCATAAGCCTCTTGGATGTATGCCGTTTCCACGAATCCTTCTAAGCTCAAACCAAGTGCCACGCCTTCTTTGAGCATGAACTTCTCGATTTGCTTGGTGTCAATCTCGCTGAGAGCATCAACTTCGATCCCCAAGGCTTCGGCGATCGCCTCACCATTGGCTTCTACATATCCGTCCACATCAAAGGCGGACAGTTTGACCTCTTCTAGGCTTTCCTGTGCATACAGGTACTCAACGATTTGCAGCTTAGTCAGTTGGCTCACGTCGGTGATAGTAGCATCTTCGGCGCTTACCACTGCCAGAATCTCTTCACCCAAGGTAGCGCGGATGTACTCAATGTCAGCAACCTCAGTGGCACCGCCAAACTGGAAGTCGAGGACCAATTCGCTGTTGAGGGTTTCCACTTCCGTGAGTTCAATGCCGTAGTATTCCGCCAGAAGGGCAGCATTTTGCTCACGATAGAGTTCGATATCTTCTGCAGCAACGAACGCAGACAGGTCAATACCGAATTTCCAGGATTCCTCACTCATGAAGGAGACAATCTGGGAGGAAGTAACCTCTTCGATGGAGGTGACACCGTAGAAGGTCAGGAGTTGGCTGGAAATCGTGGTATCAGCGGTAATCGCTTCTAGGTCGAAGGCAGACAGACTGGTGTATCCAGCTTCCCAGCCTTCGCTGAAGATGTAGAACTGGAGTTCTTTGCCACTCAAGTCTTTAACTGCGGTGCCGTCAGCGGTGACTTCTTCACCGTATTTCAGCTTAAAGTATTCCGCATCGATGAAGGGAGCAGCATCACCGAACATGAAGCTGACCACTTGTTCTGCGGTGATTTCAGTAATCGAGGTCAGTTCAAAGGTAGCAACGAGGGCCGCCTCGAAGGTGCTTTGATAGTAGGTGACATCAATAAATTCGCTAACTTCCAGTCCTTGGGCGATCGCCTCGGTGACCATGAAGCTGTAAATTTGATGCTGGCTGAGGGTTTCAACCGACTCTACACTGTAGAAAGTCTTCAGTTCGGCTTCAAATTGGACGCTGAAGCCTTCGATATCGAATGGAGAAGTCTGTAACCCAGCTTCCATCCCTTCGCCAAAGGCATAGGCTTTCACCTGATCCTCGCTGAGGTCTTCGCCAGTGGCAGCCTCGTCACCCAACAACTCTTTGGCGTAGGCATCAAGTTCTGCCGTATAGGTGGCGCGATAGTAGCTGACATCTAAGACAAACTCACCGCTACTGAAGACATGATCCAGAACCTGAGTGGTTTCCAGTTCCGAGATAGTTTCGACGCTGTAAAACTCGCGAATGGTTTCTTTGTAGAGTTTCTTGATGTAGCCAACACTGAAGAAGGGAGACGGATTTAAACCGGCTTCGATACCTTCTTTGACAACGAACTCAAACAGTTCTTTATTGGAGAAGGTCGAGATATCGACTCCGAGTTTAGCCGCCAGTTTCGTCAGTTCAACACTGTTAGACGATTTGAAGAAGGACAAATCGATTAAGGGAGTGGGGCTAAATCCCAGTTCCAGAGATTTTTCCAGCAACTGTTCCAAGCTGAGGCTGGAGATTTCTTCCTCCGTCATCCCTTCCTCTAGCAGTTTGGTCTCAACTTGGGTCTTAACCGCAGACTCGAAGTAGCTCAAGTTGACGAAGGGGGAAGGATTCAATCCTTCTGCCGCAGCGAATTCTTTGATTTCCTCGGCTTGTTCTGCCGTGAGATTGTTGAAATCAAAGCTGGCAAACTGTGCTTGGAGTGCCTCTAGGTTGTTCTTGACAAGGTATTGGACGTTGAATAACGCAGTCGGAGCAGGTGCTGGACTGGTTGGGTCTTCTGGAGTTTCGCCAGTGGGGTCTTCTGGAGTTTCGCCAGTGGGTTCTTCGGGGGTTTCGCCAGTGGGTTCTTCTGGAGTTTCGCCAGTGGGCGCTTCGGGGGTTTCGTCGGGGGGGATATTCTGGTTATTACCCGAAGAGACCAAGTTGGGGTTATCAAAGACGATTTGGGGATCGGATCCGTCTTGGGCGTCATCTCCATCCAGGTCGTCGCTACCCCCATCGAGGTCACTGTCGCTGCCATCGCTCAGATCATCGCCACCGGCACTGCCTAAGAGGTCCTGACCTTCAGCGCTACCGAAGAAGGCGAACAGTTGCTCAATGTTGATTTCTGAGAAGCTGCTGACACTGAAAATGCTCGTCAACTGCGACCCAAAGATAGATTCCAGGCTGCTGAAGCTGAAGGATTCAGAGGTTTGCAATCCTTGGGTGAAGGCAACATTGATGGCGTAAGAGATGAGCTGGAATCCACTCAGGCTGGAGAGTTCGCTCACGTTGAAGAAGCTTTGAACGTTCTCGCTGTTGGCTTCGGCAACCACCTTCAGGTCAATCAAGGGGTGGATCTTGCGCTGCTCTTTCAGGCCAAATTTAAACAGGTGTTCGGTAGCTGTAATTTGACCGGAGGCTACAGCTTGTGCAACATCGGCATTTTGCTGGAGATAATATTCGGAATTGAAGAAGGAGCTAAATTGACGATTTTCTTTCCAGCCAAACTGTAGGAAGTGACCCCAAGCGGTGATTGTACCTTCGGCAACCGCTTGCTGAACGTCTGGATTGAAGGCTTCGTATTCTTCGGCTTTGAACAAGGCATGGGCCACCCGTTTCTCGAACTGGCCGTGGCGCACAAAGTGACCAAAGGGGGTGATTTCGCCCTCTTCGACGGCTTCTTCAACGTCTGGGTTATTTTCCAAGTAGCCTTTGATGTCGATAAAGGCGTTGAAACTGCGGAGTTCTTTCATCCCAAATTGGACGAAGTGGCTAATCGCAGTGGTTTCTCCCTGCATGACCGCTTCTAGCACATCTGGGTTTTCGGCCAGATAGTGGGCTTCATCAAATAAGCCGGTCTCTTCGACCTCTTGGATGGCTTCGGCTTCTGCCATTTCTTCTTCCGTCATGGCAGTGGTTTCCATCATTTCTTCACCTTCGGCGACGGTGCCATCTTCTGCGGTGGCTTCACCCTCTTCGGTGACGGAAGTCGTTTCCACAGCTTCTTCCCCTTCGGTGACGGTGCCATCTTCTGTCGTGCCATCTTCCACCACAGAAGTCGTGGCGATCAGGTCCGCATCGCTGACGGTGCCATCTGCTGGGGCCTCTCCCTCCAGAAAAGTTGCGGTCGTTAGGTCAGTATCCGTGGCAGTGCCATCTTCTGGGAGGGCTTCGGCGTCTGTGCTTTCTTCCACAACCGCAGTCGTTTCTGCCGTTACAGGTTCTACAACCGTGGTATCCGTGGTGGTGGTTTCCACAGGTTCTTCCGGTGGCGCTGCTTCCTCGGTGGTTTCAGCAGGGGTTACCACGACGGTTTCATCATCGGTTGCTGTGGCTTCTACGTCAGTGGTGGTGCCGTTAATTTTTGCGAGCAATTCTTCTTGGGTCAACATAAATGAGCTCCAGTGTTTGAGGGTCAATAAAAGGTCGGGGAACTACGTCGGTGGAAACGGAAAGCCGGGTTTCCCGTTTCCGGGACTGATTTCGCTATAGATGCTCCCTATAAGAGGTAGGGATTCCCTGATTTAGAATGTTTATTTGTTCGCTTAGATGGTCTGAGGACATCTTGAGCATCATCCTTAATTTGAACTCGGGAATTTTGTAATTTAATAATGATGTCCACTTCTAAACACCCCGTTGTATCCTGACTTACTACTGATTAGGCGGTACATCAAGGAAAGACAAGATTTTGAATTTCCTTGTTCCCTTCTTTGACATTTGCCAAATAGAGGATGTTCCCGTTAAGTGGTTAGACTTGATTGTTCCGAGAATGTTTCCGATGGTTTAAATTTATTTTTTTAGCCAGCGCCCTCTCAAGTCAATTTAAAGCATGGAAGCCTTCAGAACTTGTCGAACATCAGCTTTAACTTACCCAAAAGTAGAGTCAGTTGCCTTCCGTATTTTTGCTGATTTTTTTACTTTTTCTTTTAGGTTTACCCCCTCACTGAGGGTTGACAAACTCATTGCAATGTCGCCCCCCCTTTGTGGGATAAACAAGGCAAAGTCTCGCACCCCAAATTGTCTGTATGCGTTTCCAGCAGAGAGTTACAGGTTTTAAGATTTAAAATTTTACTGAGTTTTTATTTCAGGAAAAAGTTAATGACTCATAAAAAATTAGACCCTTTACATCCTTCTGTATGAGTCCTCAGCAACTCTGATGATTTAAAGAATGGGGTTTTTAAAATTTTCTGAAAAAAGTCTAAACAAGCTAATCTTTGTAACTAAACTATTACCTTTAAGTGATTCAGTGATTTCAGTAAAAACTCGCAAATTATAAAATATTGTTCTCAAAAACTCAGCCGTTTAAAAAATAAATAAAATTGGGAACAGAAATAGACCAATGGATGTCATGGGAATAATTTTTAAAAAAATGTAGAGAAAGTGACTGCAACACAGAAAATTAAAAGAACGAGGCACTTTAATGGTTCTTGATTTCTTGAAAATATCAACTGAATTGACTCCCTTGAATTTTTTATAAGTGAAATTCACTTAAGTCCCTAAAATCAAGTGATAATTGCAGGGAAACCCGATTTTTTCCCGAGGAGGGGAGGAATCGATAAGGGGGGAATCAGGGATTCAGTTTTAACTTGAAATAAGTACATTTAATAAGGCGATCGGTAAAGGAAGGTCTGAGGTCGGATTTTTAGTCACTCCGAAATTGAGACGTCTCCCTTGGGGGATGGGTTCCCTATTTTCCGGGTATCGGGGAAAATTTAGCAATTTCCCGTTTGAGTCCCGAAGGAGAAAGGGTTTTATCCATTTCCGACTGCCCGAAAATCCCCCAGTCTAACCGTTGAGAAAAATAATTGCATTCTGTAGCAAGGGTTGTAGGGTGAGGTGTAGTCAGTCGCGCAGAACCCATATTCGGTATGTTTAACCCGAGGCGATCGCCACTTCCTCCCGACTTCACTCCTTCTCAACCCCCCGCCTCAGAGTCCCTCAAATTAACCCCGGGTTAAATCTCCCTTAGAGAAAATTCCGGGCAAAAAATACCTGCTTTTTTCCTCATGGTTTAAATCCTCATCAGAGAAAATTCTGCATCAAAGAAAGGGCGCGATCGCACCCTTTCTTTCCCTAAATTCCCAATCCCCTAAAATTACTCCTGGGAATAGGATTCCATCGGTAAACAAGCACAGACTAAATTGCGATCGCCATAGGCATTATCAATCCGTCCCACCGAGGGCCAAAACTTGTGCTCTCGCGTCCAAAAGGCCGGAAATACCGCCTGTTCCCGACTATAAGGACGATTCCAATCCGAGGCGATCGCCACCGTTGCCGGATGCGGCGCATTCTTCAACGGATTATTCTCCCGATCCATCGTCCCCATCTCAATCTCCCGAATCTCCTCCCGAATCGCCATCATCGCCTCACAGAAGCGGTCCAACTCCTCCTTAGACTCACTTTCCGTCGGTTCCACCATAATCGTCCCCGCTACCGGCCAAGAAACCGTAGGCGCATGAAACCCATAATCCATCAACCGTTTGGCAATATCCTCCACCTCAATTCCCGCCGATTTTTTCAGCGATCGCAAATCCAAAATACACTCATGGGCCACCAACCCCGTTTTACCCTTATACAACACCGGATAAAACGGGTCTAACCGTTTAGCAATATAATTCGCATTCAAAATCGCCACCTGAGTCGCTGCGGTTAATCCTGCCGAACCCATCATCGCTATATACATCCAGGAAATAGGCAGAATACTCGCACTTCCCCAAGGGGCCGCAGAAACCGCCCCGATCGCCTCATTACCCCCTACGTTTACCACAGAATGTCCCGGCAGAAACGGCACCAAATGGGGCATCACCCCAATCGGCCCCATCCCCGGACCGCCACCCCCATGCGGAATACAGAAGGTTTTATGTAAATTCAAGTGACAGACATCCGCCCCAAAATCCCCAGGACGACATAACCCCACTTGGGCGTTCAGATTCGCCCCATCCATATACACCTGACCGCCACAATCATGGATAACCTGGCATAGATCCTTAATTCCCACCTCAAATACCCCATGAGTCGAAGGATAAGTCACCATCAACGCCGCCAAGTTCTCAGAATGCTTCTGCGCCTTCGCCTTCAGGTCCTCAACATTAATATTTCCATTCTCATCACAGGCGATCGGCACCACCTTCATCCCGCACATCACCGCACTTGCCGGATTCGTCCCATGTGCCGAAGTCGGAATCAAACAGACATTCCGATGCGACTCCCCGCGATGTTCGTGATACTGCCGAATCACCAACAATCCCGCATATTCCCCCTGAGAACCGGCATTCGGTTGGAGAGAAATCCCGGCAAATCCGGTAATTTCCGCCAACCCTGCTTCCAACTGCTGGAATAATAGTTGATATCCCTGGGTTTGTGCAGTTGGTGCAAACGGGTGAATCTTGGCAAATTCCGGCCAAGTGATGGGAATCATCTCTGCTGTGGCATTCAGCTTCATCGTACAAGACCCCAAGGGAATCATCGAAGTAGTGAGAGATAAATCCTTGGATTCCAGGCGATGCAGATAGCGCAACAGTTCCGTTTCTGAGTGATAGCGATTAAACACCGGATGAGTGAGATAGCTGCTAGTCCGGGCAAAGGGCGAGTCAAAGTGACTATTTACCTCTTGCGCCAGTTGTTCCACCGTAAACGGCAACGGTTCCCCACTGGCAAAAATTGCCCAGAGATTCTGCAAATCTTCCAGGGTCGTTGTTTCATCTAAACTAATGGACAGGGTGGTTTCATCCAAAACCCGGAGATTAATCTGATGATTCGTTGCTGCTGCGAGAATTTCTGACTGGGATTTTGTCCCCAACTCCACCCGCAAGGTATCGAAAAAGGGTTCTGAACCGAGATGGTATCCCAGACGGGTTAATCCGGCAGCCAAAATTACCGTGAGATGATGGACGGTTTCGGCGATGCGTTTAATGCCTCCGGGACCGTGATACACGGCATACATGGAGGCAATTACCGCTAACAAGACTTGGGCGGTGCAAATATTGCTGGTTGCTTTTTCCCGACGGATATGCTGTTCGCGGGTTTGTAGGGCCAAGCGTAAGGCGCGATCGCCATTCACATCTTTAGAGACTCCCACAATTCGTCCCGGAACTTGCCGTTTATACTCGTCCCGAGTCGCAAAATAGGCGGCGTGTGGTCCCCCATAACCCAAAGGGACTCCAAACCGTTGGGTACTTCCTACAGCAATATCCGCCCCAAATTCACCGGGAGGAGTGAGTAATGCCAGACTCAAAATATCTGCTGCAACGGTGACAACTGCGCCAGCAGTATGCGCTTGTTCCACAAATTCCCGATAGTCATAAACCGCCCCATCGGTTGCCGGATATTGTAACAACACTCCAAACACCGGGCGATCGAAGTTAAATTGTCTAAAATTGCCAACAATCACCTCAATCCCTAGGGGTCTAGCGCGAGTTTGGACCACTTCAATGGTTTGGGGATGACAATCCTCACTGACAAAATAGGCATTTGCCTTGGTTTTACAAAACCCATAACTCAAAGTCATCGCTTCCGCTGCTGCTGTCGCCTCATCCAACAGGGAAGCATTGGCAATTTCCAATCCCGTCAAATCCACAATCATCGTTTGGAAATTCAGCAGGGCCTCCAATCGTCCCTGGGCAATTTCTGCCTGGTAAGGGGTGTATGCCGTGTACCATCCAGGATTTTCTAGGATATTCCGCTGAATCACGGGCGGGGTGATGCAGTCATGGTATCCCATGCCAATGAAGGACCGGAACAGTTGATTCTGGGAGGCGATTTGTTTGAGATAGGTTAATGCGGCGGTTTCGCTGAGGGGTTGCGGCAGATTCAGGGGGGTATTGCGGCGAATCCGACTGGGAATCGTCGATTCAATCAGGGAATCCAGACTGGAAAACCCGACTTCTTGCAGCATTTGCTCAATTTCATCGGAGGAGGGTCCATTGTGTCGGTTGACAAAAGCATCGGGGGTGATTATCCCTTGAGATTCGGCAGTAGGCGCAGACTGTTTGACTAAATCTGTGTCGTTCACGGTTGTCTCGAAATTTAGCATGAGTTGGGGAATCGGGGAGAGGGGTTAACAGGGAGGGCGCACCGGGGTGCGCCCCTACAACATCACCGGAAGCATGATTACTCTGAAAATTTCTTATATCGGTTCCGGATGGGGGCTGATATTAGCAATTCAGACGGGAGTGGTGCAAACCCGAAGCTATTCTCCTTCAACTTGGGCGCGATATTCATTCGCGGACATCGCATCATCAAGTTCATCCGGGTCATTAATCCGCACCTTCAGCAACCAACCTTCACCGTAGGGGTCGTCTCCAATCAGTTCTGGGGCTTCAATCACTTCATTGTTCCGTTCTACAATGGTTCCGGAGATAGGGGCATAGAGGTCTTCTACTGCCTTAACTGACTCAATGGTACCAAAAGTCGAGCCTTTTTCTAGGGCTTCGCTAATATCGGGCAGTTCCACAAACACGATGTCCCCGAGTTGATCCAGGGCAAAGGCACTGATCCCTATGGTAGCAATTTCCCCATCTAGGCGGACGTACTCATGGCTATCAAGGTATTTGAGATCTTCGGGATATTCCAGGTTCACGATTATTTCCTCACACTAACTGCACGGGATTTCCCTAATCATAGAAAGGACGTCTCTACAAGGCAATCATAATTGTCGATTTCTGCAAATATCTCCTTTTTCCGGGGGAAGTGGGTTGGGATTTTTCCTTTGCCGGGTAAGTTGCTAATATCATGGAAAGGAAGTTTTGTCAACAAATATTAGAGATTACAGGTTATTAACCTCGAAAATTTAATGTGAGGGGGTGGAGGCTTTATCATTTCGCTGGAAATCTGGGGTTACCACAAGAAAGGTGAGATTGATTTTAGGGGTGGGATATATTTAACCACTGATTTCACGGATTTTCACAGAATGGGATGGGGCGGAGGATTGAGAAGATAACGACTGAAGTCGTTACTACGAACAGGGGAGAATTTTTAGGAGGTCTAGTTGGGTTCCTAATTGGGTTTTCTTTAATTTTGTTGTGTCTTTTTCGGTTAAAAGTGAATGTCTTAGGGTGAGGGTTTCTAAATGGGGGAGGGCGGTGGAGTTAAAGAGATGGAAATAATGGGAGGTTGGGGTTTTGTGTTGTTGGTAATTTTGGATATAGGTTTCGGAATAGTCAGTGAAATCGAGGGTTTTTAGTTGACTAAAGCAAGTGGATTGGGCTAAGTTTAGAATAAAATTTTGGGTATCGTAGCCGGTTTGGAGGGTGAGGTGTTTTAAGGGGTGAGGGGGGCGGTTAAAGAAGGCGGGACTGGGGGCGGAGGGAATGGAGAGTTGTTCTAAATTGGGCATTTTATCCAGGAGTCGGGCGACGATGCCCTCTTCGGTAAAGTCGCCTAGAATGGTGCGATTGTGGTGTTGGGGTTGGGTGCCTTGGATGTCTAACAGTCTCAGGTTTTGATAGGTTCCTTCTCCTTGGGTTAAGGGTTCTAATTTCCACGATCGCGTTCCGTTGATGCCTTCATCCGGGGCAGATAGACGCAGGGTTTCTAGAAAGGGGGCAAAGTCGGAAAAGGCGAGGAGTTCGAGGATTTCTTCATAGAATTCATCCTCTACATCGACATAATAATCCAGTTCCAGTAATCCATTCTGGATTGACCCAATTAGTAAGGAGTTGTTGATTTCGGACAATTCGCATTGATAACCGGCCAAATGTCTGCATAATTGTTTGAGGGCTAAATTTGATGCTTCCATATTCAATTTCAGGGGTAGGGTGATATAGCGGGGGAAAGGCGCAAGGGTGCGATCGCTCTCTAGGGTTTTCTAGGGTTGCACTACCCCAAATTATATCCCATCGGGTTTCCCAAAGGGTCGGATCATTTCATCCGGAATCCGGTTGGGATCGGTCGGTAAAAACCCACACCCTCAAGGGTGGGGCTATACAAACGAAGCCCGCCTGCGCGGGCTAAAGCGCGAAAACCGACTTTTACCAACCGGATTGGGGATCACTCCGGCGATCGCAACTCTCCATAAAATAGAAAAGACGCGATAATTCGCGTCTTCCTAACCTGGGGACTCCGTGAATTATACAGCCGGTTTAATCGTCACTACCCCATAAGCATCCGCCGAGAGATAGTCTAATGCCGCTTGCTGGATGTCTTCGGGCGTGAGAGACTGTAAGTGGGTGGGATAATTGAACGCCGGTTCTAAATCTCCCATCAGAGAGTGGTAATATCCATAGAGGTTGGCCCGATCGCTGGGGGTCTCGTTACTAAAGATAAACCGATTCACCACCTGCGTGACAATGCGATCGATTTCCGATTGCCGCACCATCTCTCGATGGAAAGTGCGAAGATGTTCCTGGATTGCTGCTTCTACTTTCTCCAGATTTTCCGAAGGCAATTGAGCAGAAATCGTGAAAATCCCCTGGTGATGAAAGCTACTATTACTGACCGAAATGCCCGAAACTAAGCCTTTCTCTTCTCGCAAATCTTGCACTAACCGTCCCATCCGTCCCCGTCCCAAAATCGAGGCGACAGCATCCAAGGCGTAAGTGTTGTTTAATTCCGTTAATCCCGGAACGCGCCACATCATCACCAGTCTCGCCTGTTGCAGTTTTTCATCGATGAATTCCCGGCGGACAATGTTCTCAAATGCCGGTTCTCCAGTTGCGCCAATGACTTGACTGGGTTCAGGGATGAGTTGTTCGTCATCGGTGGCGAGTTGCCAGTTGGGATGAAGAGAGAAGGCGGGACGTCCGTTTTTTTCAAACCCCTCTGCCACAATCTCGATTAATTGTTCCACGGGTAAATTGCCCACAGCAACAGCAGTCAGCGATCGCGGTTGATACCAAGTTCCGTGGAAATCCCGCATCTGCTGTGCCTTCAATCCGGCGATCGTCTCCGTCGGACCCAACACCGGGCGACGGTAAGGCAATCGTTCAAAGGCGGTTTCCATTGCCCGAGAATAAATCCGGCGCCGGGGATTATCCTCCGATCGCCGAATTTCTTCTAAAACCACCAGTCTTTCCCGTTCAAACCCATCCTCGGGAATACTCGGATTGAGTACCACATCAATTTGTAAGGGGGCGAGTTCGGCAAAATCCTGGGGGGCGGAAGTAATATAGTAATGCGTATAATCCTGACTTGTAGCAGCATTTGTCACAGCACCCCGTTCCTCGATGCGGCGTTCAAACTCTCCGCTTTCCAGGCGTTGGGTTCCTTTAAAAACCATGTGCTCCAAAAAGTGGGCCATCCCGTTGATCTCATCGGATTCCACCGCCGAACCAACATTTGCCCAAATGCTCAGGTTCACCGCCTCCACTGGCATCTGTTCTGCGATAATCGTCAATCCATTGGGGAGTCGATGAATCTTGGGGCAGTTCAGACGAGGGAGAGAGGAAAACTTAACAAGCGTTGAAGTCATTAGATACTCGTTTATTTGAGATTTCTTCTTCTATCTTAATCATTCTTCATGCAATGGGGAGGGCACAATCACAGATTTCTGCTTTGCCAAGCTGCTTCACCCCCAGGCGATCGCCCCCAATATCTAGCCCTTTGATTACATCTCCAAATATATTGGATTGTTAACCCGTTATATCCGCCAATTCCCCCCCCATCCGCCAATTCTCCCCCATCCCCCAATTCCCCATATAATAGGAACGGATAGGATTTTTCCCTCATCCAGTAAAAACCAACACCAGTTGGCCGATTTTATCAGGGGCATCAGATGAATCGCTAATCAGGGTAACCATTCAATGGACCGTTTTGGAGGAGAACCAGCATGAACGTCATTGTTAAACCCCAGGGCAATTTAGATGTAAAAGTCTCCGCCATGCTTCAGCAAAAAATAGCAGCTTTAGTGGCGGAAAACTATAACCATTATTTCATTGATTTGGCCGGGGTCAAGTCCTTGGGTCATTGTGGGGTCAGCACCTTATTGGCGGTCGATCGCCTAGTTCGCAAAACTGGCAAACGCCTAAGTTTGTGCAACTTAAATACTTCCGTTCAATACATTTTGGAAATCAGTGACCTCGCCTGTGAACTGGATATTGTCGAGTCCGGGTCCGATGATGAAATGCTTCGAGTCGGCACGACCATCCTAGTCTAATTCACAAGGCGATCGCCTTCACCCGATCAGGGAATCATCTACTATGTCCACTCTATCTAAGACTCAGGATTGACAGCCATTCGCCCTATTTACCACCCCTTAACCGTTGCCCTATTTTTACGAACATTACAGAATGCCCCGGGTTAAACTCTCCCTAAAAGTCCCCAATCTCAGATAGGGGAGACGGTCAGTATCAGGCCCTACACTTTTTCACTTGTCAATTTTTGCCCATCGTCTACCGTTCCCAAATTGTGAAAAATCCTTTACAATTAAAAAAATATTAAAAAATGTAAAGCTAAACTCGAATGTCAAGCCATCATCAGGGTGAAAACCAACCTCGCGTTATTGTGATTGGGGCAGGAATTGGCGGGTTAACTGCCGGGGCATTATTAGCCAAACGAGGCTATGCAGTGCGGGTTTTCGACCTGGCGATCGTTCCAGGGGGATGCGCTTCGACCTTCCGACGACAGGGATTTACCTTTGATGTGGGTGCAACACAAGTCGCTGGATTAGAACCGGGGGGGATTCATCACCGGATTTTTTCAGAATTAGGAATCAATCTGCCCGAAGCAACAGACTGTGACCCCGCCTGCGCCGTATTTCTGCCTGGAGAAACCACCCCGATTAATATTTGGCGGGACCCGCAACAATGGCAACTGGAACGGCAGCGCCAGTTTCCCGGTAGCGAAACTTTTTGGCAGTTAATGGCTACTTTGTTTCGCGCTTCCTGGCAGTTTCAAGGCCGAGATCCGGTGTTACCTCCCAGGAATTTCTGGGATGTTTGGCAGTTAATAAAAGCCCTGCGTCCCAATACGATGGTGACGGTTCCCTTTACGTTAATGACGGTAGGGGATGCCTTGGGATGGTTGGGATTACAACGAGACAAGCGGCTGAAAACCTTTTTGGATTTGCAACTGAAATTATATTCCCAGGTGAATGCCCAGGAAACGGCGTTATTATATGCAGCAACAGCGTTAGGGGTGTCCCAATCTCCCCAAGGGTTATCCCATTTAAAAGGGAGTATGCAAGTATTGAGCGATCGCCTCGTCGAAGGGTTAGAAAAACATGGGGGCGAACTGTTCATGCGCCATACGGTCAAACAGATTCAGGTCCCAGAAAGCGGCGCATCCACCGTGACGATTCTCAATCAAAAAACTGGTGAAATTTGGACCGAACAACCGGATTTAATTGTTGCCAATGTGCCGGTGCAAAATCTCGTCAACCTGGTGGAGTTGCCTAAAGGTTCAGAAAACTTATTTCAGCAGTTATATCGGCGTCGGGTGGAGAATTTGCCTCCGGCATCCGGGGCATTTGTGGTTTATTTGGGAGTGAAACAGGAAGCGATTCCGGAGAATTGTCCCCCGCATTTACAATTTTTGTATGATTATAAGGGAGAAATTGGGGAGAATAATTCTTTATTTGTGTCCGTGAGTCGGGTGGGAGACGGAAGATCGCCCGAGGGGATGGCAACGATTACTGCTTCCTCGTTTACGAATACGCAAATTTGGACCAACTGTGAGGATTATTCCCAGTTAAAGCAACAGTATGAAACTGAGGCAGTCGCCCGGTTGGGAGGGTATTTTACCCTGAATCCAGAGACGATTGTTTATCAGGAATCGGCGACCCCGCGCACCTTTGCCCGGTTTACGGGGCGCGATCGCGGGATTGTCGGAGGCGTGGGGCAGCGTGTAGCGACATTTGGACCCTTTGGACTAGCGACGCGGACTCCGATTCCCCATCTGTGGTTAGTGGGAGATTCCACCCATCCCGGGGAAGGAACTGCGGGGGTGAGTTATTCCGCACTCACGGCAGTTCGGCAAATTGAAGCTGAGGGATATTGAAGGATTGTCAGGGAAGTCAACGGGGTTTAAAAATCGCCGCTTGATGGCAAAGGGATGATAAAATCAATCCAGGTCGCGATCGCGATCGCGTCTAGGGTGGGGCTGCACAAATACTCAAGGATCCATTCACCTGTTTAACCATTCACGGATTGGAGATTCTCTGCTGTTTTATAAAATTTTATACAAAAGTTTAGTTTATGGGTTTTCACTCCCTCTAGCCACGACTAAAAACCCCTAACTTAAGAGTCTAATATTTTATCACAATTATCAGGACAATTCATGACATAAATTAAAGTTCAGCAATCAGGCGATCGGGGTTTATTTGAGGCGTAGCCCAGCGGTAAAAACCCTCAGTCAAGCATGAAACTTCCCCCTATCGACGGATTACCCAAAATAAACCCTTCCGCTAAGATACGAGGGCTTGAAACCGGAAAACAGAGTGAATCTAAATGATGGAACTTAACCCGGAACCATCAGTCTCCATGCTGGTAAATTCCAGAAGTTTCACGGTTCATTTCCGACAGCATTAATCAGAAGATATAGAAAATTAGTCATGAATCTTCCAAAAGTAAACGCCCCAAACCTTCATTTATTTGCCTTTCATTTGCGCCATGAAAGCGGCATTCGTTCTGAACCCCAAATTGTACCGGGGGCAGAAAAATTATGGGAAAAACTCGGACAAATTCTCAATCAATATGGGTATGAAAATCCCCTGGATTTGTTGGGTTATTATGCACCGAAAGGAGAGCAGGCTTACGACCCCAAAGAAGAAGGACCGGGCAATATCGTCAATCTCCACAAAAACGGCCTCATCGACTTTAAAGGCACTTTGAAATTGGATGAATATCCCGTCAATTTCACCGGGATTGCTTGTCCCCGTCGGATTTATGATAGTTATGCTTTAGCCTTGAATATTCGTCGGCCCGAAAAAGAAAATGAGCGTCAAACTGACGCTGTTCCTATTTCAATTTATGGCCAATTTAATACCCATGCAAACCTGTTACTCCCCGACTTTATCCAAAGTTCGTTAGGCCAAACTCTCCTACTCACTGCCGATTTAACCGACGAGCAAAAGCAGTTTTCTCCTGAAGGGTTAAAAAACTTAGCCTGTCAATGTATCGAGGAATTGATTGAGGACCCAAAAAAACGGCCTGCTTATAGCAACAAAGGGCGGTTATTTGGTAGTCCAATTTTTGAATTTGGAGATATTGAAACCTTAGAGAGTCAGTCCGATTATCGTCACATTTTAGTTTTATTCTTTCGAGATGATACCCTCAAACGAAAATTTGAATCTTCCTATTGGGATTTAATCGAGCTGTTTTATTATCGCAATAAAATATTGACAAGTTTTGATTTTACGCGAAGTGGATACCAGGAAACTTATCGAAAATATGAACAAATTGAGGGGATTATTTCTGAGGTTAATCAACAAATCTCTAATTTAGTGCCGAATAAAAGAGTCGGTTATAAATATTTAGAAAGCCTGAAGCAAAAACTCAAAATCATGCCTGGATTGGCATTAGAATATTCCCGACTTCAGCAAGTTTTAGAACGGAATCGAAATACGATTGCCATTGATGCGAAAAAATATGATGCAGCCCTAGATGAAATTCAGCGCAAGCAAAATTTAGATGTGTTTTATTTAAAACCGATTGATTTAAGTTTTGTTGAAAATTTTACGCGACAAGAAGTGCCTTATTTTCAAGAACGAATTAAAGCGGATTTAGATTATTTTGTGCATGGCAAGGGACTGGTCGATCGCGCGATCGCCACCATCCGGGGAATTGTCGAAATCGAACGCATCGATCGCGAACGACATCTGGAAACCAAACTCGAAGCGATCGCCGTTGGAGTGGGAACTGCTGCCGTTGTCGCTGCCAGTTCCATTTACCTCAGTGTAGATCAACCCCTCAATCCCCCCGATCGGTCCCCCTCCATCGCATTATTCATGATGGTGATCCTGATTAGTATTGCCGTAGGGACGATTGTTTTTGCCCTATTTTCTTGGTTATTAAGCTGGATTCGTCGGGACTAATCCGCTGATTCTTTACCCGTTCGTAGTAACGACTTCAGTCGTTTCTTCCGGATGACGACTCAAGTCGTCACTACAAACTATTTTATTGAATTTCCCCTGTTCGTAGTAACGACTTCAGTCGTTTCTTCCGGATGACGCCTGAAGGCGTCACTACAAACTATTTTATTGCATTTCCCCTGTTCGGAGTAACGACTTCAGTCCTTTCTTGATTTTTATCGGCAGAGGAGTTTTCTCAACTGGGATAACGCATCCGGATGACGCCTGAAGTCGTCACTACAAACTATTGGATTCAATTTCCCAGGTTCGTAGTAACGACTTCAGTCGTTTCTTGATTTGGCTAGGGAAACCCATCCGGATGACGACTGAAGTCGTCACTACAAACTATTGGATTGAATTTCGCTGTTAATCCTCACTGAGTTTGGGGCCAAGGAATCATGGGGTCTTGGGATAAACGGTTAGAAACCTCATGTGCACCATAGCGGTTGAGGTGACTGGGGTCGGAAAAGCGATCGATTTCTGTTGGCCAAAGTTGACTGAGGTCTCGGAAACTGAGTCCTTCTTTTTCTAAGGATAAACTCAGCATATATTTTTGGAATTCCCGCTCATATTCTAGGCGCACTGGGTCCAAATACTCCTGAGTTAGAGGCATATTGATAAACACCAAGGGAATCTGATGTTCGCGGGTAAATTCGAGCAGGTTGGTGACAGCAGCGGTTTGGATTCCTGCGAGTTGGAAGGACTCGTAATCGGCATCATAGTCCCCGGAAACCCTGGCGTGTTTTTCATAGTAGGTCATGGGATTAAACCGCACGGATAAGGGCAAGAATCCATTAGAAAGGGTGGCCGGTTGGGGGGTGTCGGAATTGGATAACGCTGCGGATTCTTCGCTTAAGGCGATGATGCTTTCTTCCACGGACTCGAATGTGGTGTCCGTGGTGGTTTCTGCGATCGCCTCTTGGGAGACACGACTGGGTTCGGGGATGAAATTGCTCGCGATGTCTGCGATCGGTAAGAGGAGTTGACCCCGCAGAAAACCTTGGAGGCGATCGCGGTGTTCATAATTTGCGGACACCGATGCCAGCTTCTCATTAATCCACAAGTCCAGGTTTTCATAACTTTCCTTGACATTTAACCCAGTCCGAGCCCGTTGGACGAGGCTTTCACTCAGGGATGAGAGGGACTGACTGGCATCATCATCCTTTGCCATGTCCGGGATCTGAGGTCGATTGCCTAGGAGCAAATGGCGATATCCAGGGGACCGGGAAATCGCCTCAAAGGTGCGATCGCTCCGACCACTATTCAAGGCCCTGGCTCCATCAGCCCAGAGAATCAGTTTCGGTAACTGCTCTTGAGGAATCAGTTCGCGAACCACAAAGTCGGCCACTTGAGCGGTGGCCCCATTAATGCCGAAATTAAACACCTTCAGTCCCGGATAACGGGAAGAGAGAGACTCCTCAATGGTCATGGGAGCCACGCCGCGCAAGGCGCGGGAACTGCCAATAATCAACACATCCGGGGGACCCGAGGTGGCTAAATATTGCAAATACAACCGCAGTTGTTCATCTAACTGCTGAGAGTTAAAAGTGGGATAGTCAAAGGGTGGCAGAGTCTCGGGGTTAACGGCGATCGCCGGGTCCTCCTGAAATTCCGTAAAGCTAGAGCCATTAAAAATCGCATCCCCATCGTTCTGCGATGGATTCAAGGAGAGTTCACCGAGACTCAATCGGTCCTCGGGACTCCGCAAGGGGAGGGCGCTAGGGTCTGCCTGGGTTTCTCCCGGCATCGTTGCCGTTTCTAAAGCAGGGGAGGAGGAGACGGGGAACAAGGCAGCACGACCCAGGAGCCAATCGGTGTGCAACATGACTAATAAACCCAGAAAGCCCCAAATCAAGGCGACTTTAGTGCTGCTTGCCGGACCCCGACGGAAGGTTTTGGCGGGAATAAATAAACCTGTGAGCAAGAAGAGGCGGGTGACCCAACCCGGGGAGGGACGCTCCCGAGGTGCAAGGGGGATCACCTGTCGGGTCAGACAGGATTGTAATTCCTCCGGTGGGTCCGAGGCAAACATGGACTCTACCGCTTCTGGGAGGTCCTCTGTGGCATCGGGGTCGCCGTGGGTAAAGGCGATGACGGGTTCGGGCGTTTCCGCCTCGGCTAACTCGGGTTCCGGGGCTTCTAGCGGTTCTGGAGTCGGGTCTTCAAGGGTGTCTAGAGTCGGTTCCGGCTCGGGAGGGAGGAGGCTGGAGGGGGTTGAAATGGCGGTATGGTAGCGCCAGGAGGGGTGCTTATCTCCCCCTTGACGACCATAGAGACGAAGCTCCTCGACCCCATTTAGGTGCAATTCCTGGAGGAATTCTAGGACGAGGGGAGCGAGGGTGTCTTGGTCGGGACAGGTGGAGCCTTCGACCATGATATGCAGGAGGTCAGGGTCTTGGCGGAGGAAGACGGCAAGACCACTGCCATTGAGTTTGGCATCAAGTTCGGGATTGACGAGGCGATCGAGCAAGAACTGGAGGGCGTCCAGGTTGCCTTGGGTGGCGAGTTCCTGGGGGGAGAGGGCGAGCAGGGGGTCCCGGGCTGCGGGTAAGTCGAGCCAATCGACCCACAGGGGTGGGGCGTTGGAGGGGGTGTCGAGTTGGCGACCGTAGCGACAGCCATAGAGGGTAACGGCGTGGAGTCCTTGGGGGGAGAGGGATTTGAGAATGGGGGCGATCGCCTCGATGCAGAGGGATTTATCCGCTGCGGCGAGGGGAGAGTCTGTGGCGCTGGGGTCTGAGTCTGGGGTGGAGTTGCCGCAGAATAGATGCAGGGTGGCGTCTTTTTGGACCACGCCGACTTCCAGACCCTTAGAGGCAACCGCCAGATTTAAGAGGCGAGTGATGGCCGGGATATCTCCCCATCGGGCCCAGCTTTTGAGCCGTTCTTTGGTGGGAGTGAGGTCTACTCGCAGGAGCAATTCTGGTTTGCCATCGGGGGTGATGCGTCCGAGAATGGCGGCATCGCTGCATCCGGTTAACTGGAGTTCTCGCAAGCGATCGGCGATCGGCAAGGCGAGGGAGGTGGCATCAGCAGAAGCGGGGGACTGACAGAAGATCCAGAGACGGCGCGGGGGATAGGCCCGATCGCACCTGGAGCGATCGGCCCGTTTTAGGGGTCGGATCAGGACTTTGACCGAGATAGAATAGAGGCTGAGGGTTTCGGTGAGATATCGCGCCATCCCTTTAGCCAGCAGGGCTTCAGCTTCTGGATTTCCCAGGGAGGCCCGACTCTGAACCTTGAGCATCATCCGCGCATCGGTGATGGAGAAGGGGAGATTTTCTGTGGGGGGAGTGGGAGGAGTGGGTGGATGCGATGGAGTGGGTTGGAGTTCGGCAGAGGAGGGTCCGTTCTCAGACGATCGCGAGTCCTTGGGTGTTGGGGAATTGGAGTGACTGGATTCAATTCGCACACTCCAATCTGGACGCTTTGTCCCCTGGGTGCGACCGTAGAGAAAGATTTCATCAATGGAGGGATGATCCGGGGGTAACAGGCTGTCGATGCCTTGTTTTTTGAGGGCATCTGTCAGTCTAGGGACGGCGATCGCCATTGATGGACAGTGTTCGCTTTCCCAGAGAATGTGCAGGGTGTTTCCCCGGAAACGCAGATGAATATTTTCCCCCGGCACCTCTAAGGCTTCGGAGGCCCATTGGGTGAGGGTTGTCCCTGTATTAGTCTGCACCATCTCCTGTGTGTTTACCATCTAATGATTCCTCTCCCCGCTCTTTATCTGTTCAAAACGGGTCTGAAACCCCGTTGTTTACCGCGATCAACTGGAGAGTTTTTTTCGGGCCTATCATCCCGGGAACTCTCCGAAACCCTTGGATGCCAGTGGATGTGACCCGATCCAGATTTCCGCCTGATGGCTGTTCAAGATGAGTCTGGCAACTGCTGAAACAACAGATAATCTGCGATCGGGAGTATTTGGATTGTGGTCCCAGTAGCGGACTGGGTTTGCTCCAAATAGCATAACCCGTAAATTTTGTCATAGTTGAGATGACCTAACCGGGTCATGCTCAGAATTTCATTTTAATAATGTTGTCAACCTAGAACCGAGGTCCCTATGAACTCATCGAACTCACCGAACAGCGAACCTACCTCCTTGAATCCTGATGCCAATGAGCCTTTTGTCAAAATTTCCTCAGAATTGCTGATTACTTTACTCACCCCGCCCTTCCTAGGGGCTTTGTTGGGGGGAAAAGCCGTCAGTCAAATGCTGCAATCAATGGGTCAAGCGAGTGAAGAAGTGTTTCGAGGCGATCGCCTCCCGGTCCTGAATTTTCCCCATTCCGAGGAGGACTGAATCGCCATCAAGGGGCCGCTAGAGCCAGATTCCCAGCGATCGCCGATGGCAGAATGCCTGCCAATCGGTTCAGCTTTGGGGGACCCCTTGATGTTCTTTAACCCCGAGACCAGACCCGGGTGAAATACCCGGTCTGTTGTCTCTATTTTAATCTTTATGTAAATTTACGGTCAAACTGAGGGGGGCGGTTTGAGGATTGAACAGCGCCAGAGACTGCAATTGTCAGGAAATCTAGTTGATTAAAGCCGCTAATCCTAGGTAGTTTCAGAAGATTGGATCGAGAAGAAAGCGAGATTTAGGAGCAGTTAGGGGGTAAACTGAGTGCGTCCAGACTGCGATCGCCTCCAGGCACGAAGCCTGCTAAAAATCCCCGAATCGACCGTAAAATTAGCTAATAGCTGACCTGGCTCAGGCTGGGATGGTTCATGCATCCGATTCGAAACAAACCGGGGGTTATCCCTCGATTCCCCAGAATAGGGCAGACTCGCCTTTTGTTTTAACCGACTAAAGTTTTTTGAGTCACCACACCTGTCTAAGCCTTGCCAGTCCCTCGCTCGCAGCGAGGGGAGTCAAAGAGGTGGGAGCCTGTTTCGGCACAGGTGCTTAATTCGGTCAGACGATTCGAGCCGCGCCTTGATCGCGATTCAATTAGAGTGGCTGGCGATCAAGGTGGCACCGTAACGGTGTTCTGACCATTCACGTGCTAGTTTAACCCGTTTACATCGACCCGCGCTTTGATGAATTGGATTGAAGTCGTTGAACCGAATCAAGGTAAAAATAGAATTGGGGACAGAAAAACTATGTTGTCCGGATTTGGCGGGATAACAACCTTTCTTGGGTCTGAATTATGTAACTACAGGTTGGGTTTATTGAGGTTCACCGACTTATCCATTATCAGCGCAAAAATACCATTCATTCCCTCACCGGGATCACCGTCCCTTGAGTCGTTTTTTACCCAGTGTAGACCGGGTGTTTTCCAATCGTTCAGGAGGTTCTGATGACTTTACGACTCGAACCCTCAAATTCTGTTATGACAGTTAGTTCATCCGACTTGTTTTTACGCCATCGTCTCAAAGTTGTCGAGGACTTATGGGAGTCCGTCCTGCGGACTGAATGCGGTCAGGAATTAGTGGTTCTACTGGCGCAATTGCGAGCGATGTATTCCTCTGAGGGACAAGCCTGCAACTTTTCAGAATCCAGTGTTCTGAAATTGGTAGAACAGTTGGACCTCAATGATGCCATTCGGGCCGCTCGTGCGTTTGCCCTGTATTTCCAACTGATTAACATTGTCGAACAACATTACGAGCAGCGCGATCGCCTGCGAGGTGCGGGAGCACCTAACACGATCGTCTCCGAAAATGAGCAATTCGACGTTCCCAAAGAAAGCCCTTATTTCGCAAGTCAGACCGTTACTCGCCGTCGGGAATTAGCCCATTTCTCCGCTTTATTTCCAAAATTAAAGCAGTTGAATGTCCCCCCGCAGCAAATCCAGAAAATCATGGAAAGTCTGGATATTCGCTTGGTGTTTACGGCTCACCCGACGGAAATTGTCCGTCATACCCTGCGAACTAAACAACGGCGGTTGGCTCAAATTCTGCAAGAACTCGACAGCCTAGAAGAAGGTCGGCAACCGGATAGCCAAACTACATCCTGCGAAACGAAAGACCTCATAGAGGCACTCACTGAAGAAATTCGCCTATGGTGGCGAACGGACGAATTGCATCAGTTTAAACCCTCGGTTCTCGATGAAGTCGATTATAGCCTCCACTATTTCAAAGAGGTACTATTTGATGCAGTCCCTCAACTTCATCAACGGTTAAAACGCTCGTTGCAAGCGTCGTTTCCCTATCTGCAACCCCCCCGGTACAACTTCTGCAAATTCGGATCCTGGGTCGGGTCCGATCGCGATGGAAATCCCTACTGCACCCCTTCTATTACCTGGAAAACCGCCTGCTATCAGCGGCAGTTAATTCTAGACAAATACATGGGTTCCCTCGATCGCCTGACCCAACTCCTATCTTTGTCTTTGCACTGGAGTGACGTCTTACCAGAACTCCTCGAATCCCTGGAACAAGACCGACTGCAAATGCCAGAAATCTATGAGAAACTGGCCATTCGCTATCGACAGGAACCCTATCGGTTAAAACTCGCCTATATCTGCCATCGCTTAGAAAATACCCGCGATCGCAATCAGCGTCTTTACACCGAGTCGGACTGGAATCGCCATCTGAGCGATATCAAAAATGCTCCCATGTATCACTCGGGTGCCGAATTTCTCGACGAATTGCGCCTGATTCAACGCAATTTAGCCGCAACCGGCTTAAGCTGTCGAGACTTGGAACAACTCATATGCCAAGTCGAAATCTATGGCTTTATTTTGGCCCATTTAGATATTCGCCAAGAGTCCTCTCGCCACAGTACAGCAATCACAGAAATCGCAGAATACCTGCAAGTCTTACCCCGCCCTTACGATGACCTATCGGAAGCGGAAAAAGCCGAATGGTTGACGACCGAACTGAAAACCAGACGTCCGTTAATCCCCGCAGAATTGCCCTTTTCTGACCAAACCAGCGAGATTATTTGCACCTTTAGAATGCTGCGGGCGCTTCAAGAAGAGTTTGGCTTGGAAATCTGTCAAACCTACATCATTAGCATGAGCCGTGATGTCAGTGATTTGTTAGAAGTCCTCCTACTTGCTAAAGAAGCCGGTCTTTATGACCCCGCTACAGGTATGGGAACAATTCAAGTTGTCCCCTTATTTGAAACTGTAGAGGACTTAAAACGTGCACCGACGGTCATGCAGAACCTGTTTGAACTTCCGCTTTATCATGCTTTACTGTCTGGAGGATACCAAAATGCCCTCCCAGTAACTGTCACTGAAACGGATGCCCCAAACATTTCCAACCTCAAATCTTCTCACATTCAGGTTCCTAAATTACAAGAGGTGATGCTGGGATATTCCGATAGTAATAAAGACTCGGGATTTTTAAGCAGTAACTGGGAAATTCATAAAGCCCAAAAAGCCCTCCAACTGATTGGCGATCGCTTCAACGTTGTCCTCCGCATCTTTCACGGTCGTGGCGGGTCGGTCGGTCGCGGGGGCGGTCCAGCTTATGAGGCGATTTTAGCTCAACCGGGTCGCAGTATTAACGGGCGAATTAAAATTACCGAACAAGGGGAAGTTTTAGCCAGTAAATACACCTTACCTGAGTTAGCCCTTTATAACTTAGAAACCATCGCCAGTGCGGTGGTTCAAAGTAGCTTACTCGGGTCCGGTTTTGATGATATCGAAGCCTGGAATCAAATCATGGAAGAGTTGGCTGACTGCTCTCGCCAACATTATCGCGCCTTGATTTATGAACAACCTGATTTTATCGATTTCTTCCATGAAGTCACCCCCATTGATGAAATCAGTAAGTTACAAATCTCCTCGCGACCCGCCAGACGCAGTAGCGGCAAAAGGGATTTAGGTTCCCTCCGGGCCATTCCTTGGGTGTTTAGCTGGACCCAAACTCGGTTCCTCCTCCCTGCCTGGTACGGCGTTGGAACTGCCTTGAATAATTTCCTACAACAGGAACCGGAAGAACATCTGAAACTCCTGCGCTATTTCTATCTAAAATGGCCGTTCTTTAAGATGGTAATTTCTAAAGTAGAAATGACCCTCTCCAAGGTGGATTTAGAAATTGCCCATCACTATGTTCGGGAACTCACCCAACCGGAAAATCGCGATCGCTTTGAAGCCCTGTTCACTCAAATTGCCAGCGAATTTAACCTCACTCGCGATTTAGTGCTGGCGATTACCGAACATCAACGGCTGTTAGATGGAGACCCGGATTTACAGCGATCGGTTCAGTTGCGAAATGCCACCATCGTTCCCCTGGGTTTATTACAAGTCTCCCTCCTCAAACGCCTGCGCGAACATCAAAGTCAGTCCGTAACCGGCGTGATTCACTCCCGTTACAGCAAGGGCGAATTGCTACGCGGGGCCTTGTTAACCATCAACGGCATCGCTGCGGGGATGAGAAATACCGGCTGATGCATTCCGGGATTCGCTAAACTGATTCAAATAGAAGCAATCCCTCCCTCCGGTCCCCTCCGGTCCCCTCCCCTTGGCAAGGGGAGGGTTAGGGTGGGGTCCTCCGGTCCTCCGGTCCCC
>NZ_JAMXOT010000331.1 GCF_024220515.1 Oscillatoria sp. HE19RPO | reverse complement strand
TGTCAAAGTTCGTAGTAACGACTTCAGTCGTTATCTTGTCAAAGTTCGTAGTAACGACTTCAGTCGTTATCTTGTCAAAGTTCGTAGTAACGACTTCAGTCGTTATCTTGTCAAAGTTCGTAGTAACGACTTCAGTCGTTTCTTAATTGTTATAGCAGTTCACGGATTCATGGGTTACAGAAGCTATAAAGAGTGCGTTCGCGGAGCGTAACGAAGTAGCCCCGTCAACGTAGGGGCGTATTGCATACGCCCTGGGGCGCAAGCATTTACTCCGACAGATACCTTCCTTTCAGTTGAACATTTGGAGGATTTATATTTTGCAATCCCCTTGGAGAATAGCGAGCAAGATGTTTGTGCTGACGCACACGCTGTTGCGGTAAGCGAAGCTATGCCGAAGGCTTTACGCACTCCAAAAAACTACCTCATAACTATGGTAACCGCTATATTCTACTATCGAGTTAATTAATCAATCGCCCCATTTTTTTACAATAAATTCCTTAATAAATCCACAAAATCACGGCTCAAATTTATCCTCAAACAACCAAGTCTGCTGCTGATTATCCCAAACTAAATTAACCCGACTTTTCTGGTCATAAACAATTCTGCCATCGTTCATTAAATACTGTAACTGCACATCCACGATCGCCTCTCGTTCCGTCTGGGCGATCGACCGCACATTTCCCACCCGAATCTCTGCCACACTCTCCCACCAGTCCACATAATCCGCAAAGGTACTCGCCTTGCTTTTGAAATTAGGAGAAAGCCTCTTCCAAGTTGTCTCATACTGCCGTTGATTCAGATTGGTATAATGATTTCTAATAAATTGTTTAGGATCTGGTCGCTCAATGAATGGTACCGGATTGGGTGCCGGTTGCGCTTCCGGTGAGTTACTCTCAACCTCCGGGAAAGCATTACCCGCTTCTGGGGGTGGGGATTGTTCCGTTCCGATGACATTGGATGAAGTCGTTGCCGGTTGGGGTCGAGAAATCCAAAGTCCGACGAAGACAAATACACCGATAATTGTCCCCATAATCGCCGCCTTTTGCCAATCACCCAGAGAAGATTTATCCACAGGGGATGATGGCGCAGCAGTCGCAGCAACAACTACAGGTGCAGGAACTGGATGAACAGGTGATGGGGAGGCGATCGCCGGAGGTATCCCATACTCGGGTAGCGCAGATGGAGTTAACGCATCCAACATTTCTCTGGCACTATGAAAGCGATCGCCGGGATGGGACATAATCGCCTTGTCCAAAACCGTTGCCAAACCTGGACTAATTCGGGGTGCATATTGTCGCCAAATCACCTCCCCCGTCTCATGGTTCATCGCCAATTCCTGGGGCCATTTTTCCGTCAGCAAAAAAATCGCCGTCAACCCCAAACTATACAAATCACTGGAAAACAACGGGCGTCCTGCTGCCTGTTCTGATGGCATAAATCCCGGAGTTCCAATCACAATAGAACTGTTCCCGTTTCCCGAAGAATTCATCACCGTTCCCATTGTTTCTTTGACTGCGCCAAAATCAATCAAAATAGGAATTCCATCACCCCGACGCAACATAATATTATCCGGTTTAATATCCCGATGAACAATCCGTTGACTATGAACAAACTCTAACACCGGCAGCAGACTCATCAGGATTTCCCGGACTGAACTTTCGCTCAGTTTCCCCTGATTTGCCACGCGATCGGTCAGGGTTTCTCCTTCTATCCATTCTTGGACCAGGTAAAACTGACTCTGTTCTTCAAAATAGGCATATAACCGGGGGATTTGGCGGTTTCCTTCTCCTAATGCTTCTAAAATTGCCGCTTCTCGGGCAAATCTTTCATTGATGAGTTGAAAGATTTGAGGATTAGCCGTGACGGGTTTGAGTTGTTTGACCACACAGCGCCGTTCTGACGGCATTTGGGTATCTTCCGCGATAAAGGTGTCCCCAAATCCACCAGAACCCAGTTCTCGAATAATCCGATAGCGATTGTTTAGTAGGGTTAGTTTGTTCATGGATTTTTTTTTAATTATAGGTAATCAAAAACTAAACTTAGGGTCAATTTTTTGCTTTTGCAAACATGGCACGAGCATGATCCGAACCGACAAATCGCCAATGCCAGGGTTCATACATTACTCCTTGCTCGTTGTCAGGGGGAAAAGACATTTCAAATCCAAATTTTTGAGCATTTCTTTGCAGCCACCGGAAAGCATCTGTATCTTCAAATTGGGAGGTGATATCTTGTTTGGGAAAGCGCCCATCTGCTAAATCTACTGCTAATCCAGTATGATGTTCACTATAACCCGGTGGTGCGCTAATTTTCGATGCGGCTTCAATTGAACCGCGACGTTCAACTTGATTTTCAAATAAAAGTCTTTGCCGGTCAACATCACGAAATGCTGAGACAGAAACAATCCAAACTCCATCATTTCTGGCTGAATCAATCAGCTTCATCAGCGCTTTGCCTGCCTCCAAATCAAGATACTCAAATCTTTGATAAACTTCTTCCCCATAACTGGCAATCATCATTAATCTATCTGGATCTGCTTCTGGATAGAATAAATGGCCTAAATAACTATCTTCCCCATCCGGATTCTGCATAGCTAAATCAACGGGATAAGTAGCTTCAGCGGATGATGAATCCTGAGTTTCTTCGGAACTCAATTGAAAATTGTTTTCTGCCTCATTCTGGGTAATTGTTGGGGCCTCTTGCCTCGTTCGTTGAGCAGAACCATCCATTTGATGGTATCTACCAATTTGAAGGAAACCAACTCCCAATAAAACAACGACCAGCGCAGCTAAAGCAACAAGTCCTATAAATTGAAAGGGTGAATGTAATTTTTTGTTTTTCAATTTCATGATTCTCAGAGCCGCTTACGATTGGACTTTTGATATCTTCCAACTGTCGCCCACCCATTCAAAAAAGAAACGATAAGATTGGGTTTGAGGGCCGAATGTTGTTTGATTTGGATCTACTTGTCCATTGACATAAAGAATCAAATCTTCGGTAACGTTCACTTCTATATTGGCTTCTGTACCGGAAACGAAAACATCTCGTTTTGGTTGAACGTTGTAGCTAAAATATTCATAATAAGCATTGTTGTTTTGCAGCCAGTCGATAGAACCGATGGTTGTGCGGTAGCGCTCACCTGTAGTTAATCTTCCCGCTAACTGGCGGTCATAAGAACGCCCAAATATCCTCTCCTTTGCTGCTAACCAATTATTAATCAAAGCAACGGCCTCTTGCGAGGTAATTGAAGGAGTCGGTTGACTGGGAACAGGTGCGAAATTGCTGCTTGTGTCCGGATTGGGAGATGTTCCAGAATTGTCAGTTTCAGAGTCAGCAGTGGCAGTTGTTGGGGTGGGTTGGGGTCGAGTAATCCAGAGTCCAATCAACACAAAAGCACCAATAATTCCGCCGATAACGATCGCCTTTTGCCAGTCTCCCATGCCGCTACTGCGGGTTGTATCTACAGGTTGTGCGGTAGGGGGAGAAACAACCGTCGGCGGTTGATAATTTGGGAGAGGTGCGGAAACCGTAGTCACAGGAACTCCATTGGCAACTGGGGTGACCGATGCTACCGTAGGCGGGACTACTGCGACTGCTGGGGAACTAGAATTCCTGCCTTCTAACGCATCCAACATTTCTCTGGCACTATGAAAGCGATCGCGCGGATGGGACATAATCGCTTTGTCCAAAACTGTTGCCAAACTTGGACTAATTCTGGGTGCATATTGTCGCCAAACAATCTCCCCGGTTTCATGATTCGTCTGCAATTCTTGGGGCCATTTTTCTGTCAGCAAATAAATCACTGTCAACCCCAAACTATACAAATCACTGGAATATACCGGACGTCCTGCTGCTTGTTCTGATGGCATAAATCCCGGAGTGCCAATCACAATAGAACTGGTCCCGTTTCCCGAGGAATTCATCACCGTACCCATTGTTTCTTTGACTGCGCCAAAGTCAATCAAAACCGGGATTCCATCGGAGTTTTTCAAAATGATATTATCCGGTTTAATATCCCGATGGACAATCCGTTGACTATGAACAAATTCTAAAACTCGCAACAGACTGACGAGGATTTCCCGGACTGAACTTTCGCTGAGTTTGCCGCTATTTTCGACCCGATGAGTCAGGGTTTCCCCTTCTATCCATTCTTGGACGAGATAGAACTGCCCTTCTTCTTCAAAATAGGCATACAACCGGGGAATTTGGGTATTTCCCTCTCCCAATTCTTCTAGGATAGCTGCTTCTCGGGCAAAGCGGTCTTGCAGCAGTTGAAAGATTTGGGGATTGGTCGTAACGGGTTTGAGTTGTTTGGCAACGCAGCGCCGTTGGGTCGGCATTTGGGTATCTTCTACCAGAAATGTTTGCCCAAATCCACCGGCACCAATGTCTCGAATCACTTGATAGCGGTTGTTCAGCCTTGTTGGGGTCATCATAAAGCGGCTCGCCTCGTCAGACTTTTTCTGAGCATATCATGAGTCTTCGGTTAGGCTTGAATTTGTTAACTAATCTTTAAGAATGGTCATTGGTCCTTGGTCATTTGTCAGGGTTTTTTAATTAAAGGGATTGGATGTTAAATTTACGGACAGCAGCTAGAAACATTAATGGGATTGGATTTGGGAGATTTGGGGATTTTTTTTGAGTTACGGACAGCAGAGAAATGGGGGGTGGTCATTGGTTGTTGGTCCTTGGTCCTTGGTCCTTGGTCCTTGGTCCTTTGGAGAAGGAAGTTGTTTGCTACTTTGACAGTTGACAGTCGATAGTGGAGAGTGGATAGTGTTGATAGTTGATAGGAGACGGTAACTATCCACGGACCCATGACTAATGACCAATGACTAAGGACCAATGACAAATGACAAATCCCCCCGGACAACAAACGGTTTTAAATGTCAATCCCTATCTGGAACTGAATAATCATGGCAAGGTGATGCGTCTGGAGTTGACGGACAGTCGCCATGTGTTTGGACGCGATCGCGCTTCGGGGGCGGATTTGCTGGTTCCCCCGGATTGGCAAATTATTGGCCGTGCTCATGCAGTTCTGTCTAAGGTGGGAAGTGAGTATCATATCTATGATGGCGATGGACAGCACCCGAGTACCAATGGGTTATTTATCGATCGCACTCGAATTACCCCGAAGGAAGGGTTCCTGATGCGCGATGGGACGCAAATTCGTATCGGTCAAAATCCTAAAGACCAAATCTTACTCACTTATATTAATCCGGCGAGTGCCGGTGCGCCTCCGACGGTGCGATCGCTCTCGTTAGCTGGGCGATCGGTGGTGTTGGGACGAGACCCATCCTGCAATCTCCAACTGGATGCGCCGATTGTCTCCCGTCGTCATGCGGTGATTGATAATTATACGATAACCGATTATAGCACAAACGGAGTATTTGTCAATGGGCAACGGGTGAAAACTTCCCAGCGTCTCACTGATGGCGCAACGATTCGGATTGGTCCATTTACCTTGTTGGTGCGTGGAGATGAGTTACAGGTCCTGGATCAAGGGAGTCAAATTCGCTTGGATGCGGAGGGGTTGGTCCGTGAGGTGAAAGATGGGTCAAAAGTCAAGCGGTTATTAAATCAAGTTACCCTGGCGATCGAACCGGGACAGTTTGTGGCGTTGGTGGGGGGGAGTGGTACGGGAAAATCTACCCTGATGCGAACTTTATTGGGAATTGACCCGACGACTCAGGGACGGGTGTATATTAATGGGGATGATTTGCGGACGACTTTTAATATTTATCGTACTCAAATTGGGTATGTTCCCCAGGATGATATTATCCACAAACAGCTAACGGTGCAAGAAGTGCTGACTTATGCGGCGAAATTACGGTTGCCACCGGATACGGATGTGGAGGCGGTGGTTACCAAGACTCTCGCAGAAATTGAAATGGGCGATCGCGAAACGGTATTGGTGAATCAACTGAGTGGGGGTCAGCGCAAACGGGTGAGTATTGGGGTGGAATTACTCGCGGACCCGAAATTATTCTTTTTAGATGAACCCACTTCGGGACTTGACCCGGGGTTGGATAAAAAAATGATGCAATTGTTGCGGAAGTTAGCGGATCAAGGGCGGACGATTGTATTAGTCACCCATGCGACGGCGAATATTAAACTTTGCGATCGGGTCGTTTTTATGGGACGTGGAGGATATCCCTGTTATTTTGGTCCACCGGATGAAGCATTCCAATTTTTCCGCATCAATTCCGGTGATTTTGCTGATATTTATAACGAATTGGAACAAGGGGAAGAACACGCGGCACAATGGGCGAATAGCTTTCGCCAGTCCACCTATTATCGCACTTATGTAGATAATCATTTAAGTACCGGCAAAGGGTCAGCGATCGCCCCTCCCAGTCAAGTCAAACCCTCCGGTTTGCAGCAGCTTTCTCTCCTGACTCAACGCTATTTTAAATTGGTGCAACGGGACCGGATTAACTTAGGGTTGGTATTATTAACAGCCCCCATTGGCATTGGTTTAATTACCTTAGCAATTCGAGACAAAGACCCGTTAATTGGCGAACCAGAAGCAACTTTAGCCCCGTTGGCCCTTCGGGTGTTGTTTGTGTTTACCTCTGCGGCGATTTGGATTGGACTCTCGACTTCCTTGCAAGAAATTGTCAAAGAATCGGCGATTTATATGCGGGAACGGTTGGTCAATTTAGGGCTATTTCCGTATTTGGGGTCTAAATTGCTAATTTTAGGGGGATTATCCCTGCTGCAAACGGTGTTAATGGTGGCGGCAATTTTAATTGGATTTAAAAGTCCCCAACCGGAGTTAATTCCCTGGGCGATTGGAGTGGGAATCAGTACAGTTTTGACTTTGTTTACCAGTATGAGTCTGGGATTGCTGGTTTCTGCCTTGGTTAAAAATAGTTCTCAGGCGAACAGTTCTTTACCCCTATTATTGCTACCGCAAATTATTTTTGCGGGGGTATTATTTAGCATGGAAGGGGTGGGACGAGTGATTTCCTGGGTGATGCTGAGTCGGTGGTCCGTGGGGGCTTATGGGGCGTTAGTGGATGTGAATGCAATGGTCCCGGAAGCAACGGTTTTGCCTGATGGAACAACGATGCCCTTGCCTTTTGAACCGACGGCAATTTATGAGCCAACTTGGGCAAATTTAGGGTTAAATTGGGGGATGTTGTTATTGCACGCTACGGTGTATTTAGGATTAACTTTGTGGGTGCAAAAGCGTAAAGATATTTTTTGATAACGACTTCAGTTGTTCTCTTAGTTTGTAGTAACGACTTCAGTCGTTCTCTTCTCTTAGTTCGTAGTAACGACTTCAGTCGTTCTCTTCTCTTAGTTCGTAGTAACGACTTCAGTCGTTTCTTTTGTTTGTAGTAACGACTTCAGTCGTTTCTTTTGTTTGTAGTAACGACTTCAGTCGTTCTCTTAATGTTCGTAGTAACGACTTCAGTCGTTCTCTTAATGTTCGTAGTAACGACTTCAGTCGTTCTCTTAATGTTCGTAGTAACGACTTCAGTCGTTCTCTTCGTTTGTAGTAAGTTAGACAAATTCCCCATTCTCAATAACGCCCGTGGGTTATCGCTACGGTTGGAAGATGTCAGTTACTACAAATTTAAGAAGATAACGACTGAAGTCGTTACTACGAACATAGATAAGATAACGACTGAAGTCGTTACTACGAACATAGATAAGATAACGACTGAAGTCGTTACTACGAACATAGATAAGATAACGACTGAAGTCGTTACTACGAACAT
>NZ_JAMXOT010000330.1 GCF_024220515.1 Oscillatoria sp. HE19RPO | reverse complement strand
CTTATTCTCAAATCCTTGTACCAAGACTGATTGAGCTGTTTTTACTCGCCTAGAATCTCTGAACCCAGACGACTCTCCTTTAACTCTATAATTTCTCCTTGTCAAGTACAATTTATACCAAATTAGATGAGCTTACCCTGATTTATTCCCCTTGGGTTTTGAATAGTATTTCGGGCTTCTTGGACTTCGTAAACTTAGCCTTTTCGATTTGCAGAACCGTTCTGAAAACATCATAATTTTAATAAAGTAACCCCTTATGAACCCATTTAATGTTAATTTCGCCCCGAACCGTTCAGAGGCAGAGGGACAAGGATTAAGACATCCCCCCCAAACCGACAGTAACCAGCCCCTAAAACTCCTCCTCGGGAGCAGTATATTTGGGTTCCTGGTCCTCTTAACGCTCCTACTCTGGCCGGACCTCCTGGGAAATCTGTTGACCCAGGAGGGGTTTATGCCCCACGGACATTGTTATCTCTGGAAACCCTCCTTAGTCTGGCTTCATGTCACCTCAGACACTCTGATTGGCATCGCCTATGTTGCCATTTCCACCAGCCTTGCCTATTTCGTTTATAAAGCACGGCAAAATATCCCATTTCATTGGATGTTTTTAGCCTTTGGTGCCTTTATTATCGCTTGTGGCATGACCCATTTTCTAGCGGTCTGGACCTTATGGAATCCCACCTACTGGTTATCGGGAAATGTCAAATTAATCACAGCGATCGCCTCGGTCACCACGGCCATTTCTTTACCCCCATTAATCCCCAGAGCCTTGAGATTATTGGACTCGGCTCAAGTTTCTGAAGAACGCCGCTTGAATCTGGAACGCGCGAACCAAGAACTGCAAGCCCTTTATCGTCAGTTGAAGCAACTCGATGAACTCAAAAGCCAATTTTTTGCCAATGTTAGTCACGAATTGCGAACCCCCCTGGCCTTAATTTTAGGTCCCACCCAGAAGTTGCTCGCCGATCGCCCACTCTTGGAGGAACAACACCGGGACTTGCTGGTAATTGAACGCAATGCCCGAATGCTGCTCAAACAGGTTAACGATCTCCTGGATATCTCTAAGCTAGAAGCGGGCAAGATGGAACTAGCAGCCGTTCCCCTGGACTTAGCAAGTCTGATCCGCCAAGTGGCGGCGAATTTTGACGCCTTAGCCCTTGAACGGGAAATTACCCTCACCGTCCAGACTCCCGACTCTTTGGGGACCCAATTAGACGGCCAAAAAATCGAGCGGGTGGTTTTAAACTTACTCTCCAATGCGTTTAAATTCACCCCCCCGGGAGGCCAAATTGACTGTTCCTTGTCCCTAGAAGGTGGCGAAGGGGAGAACCATCCGGTGACGATCGCCATCCAAGATAGTGGTCCAGGGGTCCCTCCTGAACGGCGCGAAACCATCTTTGAGCGGTTTAGCCAAATTGAAGGGGGGAGTACCCGTCGCTTTGGGGGGACGGGGTTGGGGTTGGCAATTGTCAAAGAATTTGTAGAACTTCATCAGGGAAGCATTACCGTCTCCGATGCACCCCTAGGTGGGGCGATGTTTACCATCCAGCTTCCCGTCGCGGTGGAACCCGGGACCCCTGAGACGATGGCGGAATCTTCCCTCTGGGAGGAGTTGGCTGAATCGGCGATCGCTGAACTGACACTAGAAGTCGAGACAACTCCCACGATTCTCTTTCCCAATGACCCGCGACCCTTGGTTTTAATTGTGGAAGACAACCCGGAAATGAATCGCTTTATCGGCGATATTCTGGGACGGGACTATCAAATTGCTACGGCGTTTAACGGGCAGGAAGGATTGGAACAAGCACTCACTCTGCATCCGGATTTAATTCTCAGTGATGTGATGATGCCCCAAATTGGCGGCGATCGCCTAGTGTCTTTATTACGCAAGAATCCAGAGTTTGCCGATACTTCAATTATCATGTTGACGGCGAAAGATGATGATGATTTGCGGGTGCAGTTATTGCGCGAAGGGGTGCAAGATTATCTGATGAAACCCTTTTCCGTGGAAGAACTGCGAGCAAGAGTGGGCAATGCCGTCGCCATTAAACGGGTGCGGGATTTGTTACGGCAAGAGTTAGCCTCTCAAAGCTCTGATGTCGAAGTCCTCGCCTCGGAACTGGCTTTACATAAGCGAGAACTGGAAGCCGCCCTGATCCTCCAACAGCAACAGTCGGAAGAATTAATCAAGGCGAATCAAATCAAGGATGAGTTTTTATCCATTGTTTCCCATGAACTTCGCACCCCCCTCAATTCGATTCTGGGCTGGACCCAGTTGATGCGAACTCGCAAGCTGAATGAACAGACGAAGACGAAAGCATTGGAAACCATTGAGCGCAATGCTAAACAACAGGTGAATTTGATCGATGATATCCTGGATGTTTCCCGAATTATTCGGGGCAAAATTCGCTTACAATTGCGTCCGGTGAATTTAATTCCCATTGTTGAAGCGGCCCTGGATACGATGCTGCCTACGGCACAATCTAAGGGAATTGAGATTGATTTTAACTTTGACCCAGCAGTCGCCTTGATTTCAGGCGATAGCGATCGCTTGCAGCAAGTGGCTTGGAATTTGTTGTCCAATGCGGTGAAGTTTACCCCGGCAGAGGGTAAGATTTCGGTGGCGATCGCCCAGACGGATTCCTCTATTACCCTCCAGGTTCAGGATACGGGAATTGGCATCCCTCCAGACTTTCTACCCTATATGTTTGACGGATTCCGCCAAGCGGATAGTTCTACGACTCGCGCTTATGGCGGATTAGGGTTAGGGTTGACCATCGTCCGTCACTTAGTCGAACTCCACGGGGGCCAGGTCCAAGCCTTGAGTGAGGGGGAAGGCCAAGGGGCCACGTTAATTGTCCAGTTACCGATTCTGCCCAAACTGCCACAAGAGACACAAGAGCAAGCTATCCAGACTTCCTCCTCCCCGGAAGAGGGATTATCAAGTCAACTGTGGGCGTTGGATGGGTTGCAGGTGTTGGTGGTGGATGACGACCCGGATACGGGGGATTTAATGCAAGCCATGCTGACGGATTACGGGGTGCGGGTTCGTGTGGTGACTGGGGTTTCCGAGGCGATCGCCCTGATGGACGAATTGAAATTTGATGTTTTAGTCAGCGATATTGGAATGCCCGGAGAAGATGGATATCATTTAATTCACCAAATCCGCCAGTATGAAGCGGATAGCAACCGCCATATTCCGGCGATCGCCCTGACAGCTTTTGCTTCGGAGGAGGACCATGCCCAATCCCTCATGGCAGGCTTTCAAAAACACCTGTCTAAACCTGTAGAACCGTCCCAATTAGCGAAAGTCCTCGCTCAGTTAGCCTCGACTTTGTGAACGAGGTGTTTGAAGATACCGCTCTCCACTCTTGCCCTTTGAGAGTTAAGATAAGGGCATGAGCAAATTGGGGCGGAAAGGAAGCGGACCTACTGTAAAGTGGCTCCCGCAATCTCAGGGTTAGAGGGTGACTGCCAATCCGATACAAACACCCAAGGCGATGGCAAAAATTTTGATTGTTGATGATTCTACCCTTTCTCGGGGAATCCTGCGCCGTATCCTCCAGACCGAAGGCCACTCGATTATTGAGGCCAAAGATGGATTGATGGGCATTGAGAGTTACTATATAGAGAAACCCGATCTCGTCTTACTGGATATCGCCATGCCAGATATGCAGGGAACCGAAGTGCTGGAACAATTACTCGCCTTCGACGATCGCGCCCGGATCGTGATGGCAACTGCTGACCTGCAAGAACTGACCCGCGCTTCCGTGATGGCAGCCGGAGCCCTGGGTTATCTGACTAAACCCTATAATGCAGAAACGGTTCTGGCGATCGTGAATCAGGTCCTCCAAGGAATCACGGGAGAGGTAGGATGAATCTGACAGAAACCCAAAAGGATGCCTTAAGCGAACTGCTGAATATGGGTTTCGCTCGCACGGCTTCGGCCCTCTCGGAACTGACGGGTCATCGGGTGTTATTAGAGATGCCCCAGGTTTCTATTCACCCGATTGAAGAACTCAGTGGCAAACTGGGTACGTTTGTTACCGGGGAAATTGCCACGGTCCAGCAAATTTTTACGGGACGGGTTTCGGGCAATGCGTTGTTATTGTTGAACTATGACGGGGCGGTGCAACTGACGGAGTTGGTCACCCCAGAACAAAATATTCATCGCGATCGCCTCGATGCCTCGGCAGCAGAAGTGCTCACAGAAATTGGCAATATTTTACTCAATGCCTGTCTGAGCGTTTTTGGAAATTTGTTACAAATGCAAATCTCCTTTTCCGTTCCTCGGTTACATTTAGAAGCCTTAGATGGGTTGCTGCATTCTTTGAGCATTGGTAAGGCAGAAATGCGGTATGCAATGGTGGTTTATACCGGGTTTCGGATGAAGGAAAATTCAATTCAAGGGTATTTAGTCATGGTCTTGAGTGTGGTCTCTTTAGAAAAATTACTCGAAGAGATTGATCGCTGGGCCAGGGAGGAGATAGACCCATCTAACCTTTCCGTCTCTTCATAATTGAATAACCATATTTAGCGGTAAAAAAGGGCTTAGTAAAATGAATAGCATCACCGACACTTTTAACCATAATCAGGACCTCCTTCATTGGGTCAATGACTTAGCAGACCGAGGGATATTTACGACCGATGCCGAGTTGAATATCCAAAGTTGGAATCATTGGCTGGAACTTTATAGTGGGTTGAATGTAAATCGGGTGGTGGGGAGAAATTTACTAGAAATTTATCCCGAATTAAAGAATCGGCGATTAGAGCGGTTTTTTCACCAAGCTCTAGCGGGACAAGTGGCGGTGCTGTCTCAGCGCTTACATGGGTTTTTGTTACCGATGCTCCCGGGGGATGTTTATAAGAGCGTGCCTTATATGCTACAGAGTGCTAAAATTGCTCCGATTATGGAAGCGTCCCAGGTGATTGGCACGATCGCCACTATTGAAGATGTCACAGAACGGGTCCTGCGGGAGTCGGAACTGCAACATCAAATTAAGGAATTAAAACGCACTGAATCCGTTCTAATGGCGACTCAAAGCCAGCTTCAATATTTGTTGTCCTCTAGTCCGGCAGTGATTTATACCTGTCCCCATGACCACCCCTACTGCCCGACTTTTGTCAGTGAGAATATTATCGAACATCTGGGATATCGACCGGAAGAATTTTTAGAGTTTCCCAGTTTTTGGCGCGATCGCATTCATCCGGATGATGCAGCAGAGCTATTCTCCAGCATCAAACGGTTGTACCAGAGGGGTTATTCCCAGAGCGAGTATCGGTTTGAACATTCCGACGGCAGCTATGGATGGGTGCGAGATGAAATGAAGCTGATTTGCAAGGGGGAGCAGCAGGGTGAAGAAATTGTTGGGGCGTTATATGATATCACCGATCGCAAACGCGCTGAAGAACAGGTGCGCCAGCAGGCAGCCCTTCTGGACATTGCCACCGATGCGATTTGGGTGAAAGACCTGGATCAAAATATTCTGTTTTGGAATAAAGGCGCGGAAAAATTATACGGATGGACCCGCCAGGAAGCGACTGCCCAAAGCAGTAGCTGTCTGTTTGAGGTGAAAAGTACCGAAGAACTCAACCGCATTGAGCAAACCATCCTCACAACCGGGGAATGGCATGGAGAGTTAGAGCAAGTCACCAAAGCGGGTAAATCCATCACCGTTGCCAGTCGTCAGACCCTGGTGCGGGACGAGCGCGATCGCCCCTGTTCCATCCTCTCTGTCAATACCAATATTACTGAGAAAAAACAGCTAGAAGCCCAGTTTTTGCGAGCGCAACGCCTGGAAAGTATCGGCACCTTAGCCAGTGGCATTGCCCATGATTTGAACAACATTCTTACCCCCATTTTAGGCGCGGTGCAACTCCTGCAAATGTTCCCCTTAAACGCCCAGCAAATGCGCTTAATTTCCATGTTAGAAATTAATACCTTGCGCGGCGCGGACCTGCTCAAGCAAGTGCTTTCTTTTGCCAAAGGATTAGATGGCGATCGCACCTTGATCCAACTTAAGCACCTGATTGATGAAATCACAGCGATCACCCGGGAAACCTTTCCCAAATCCATTGAAATTACCACGGCGATCGACCCCCAACTTTGGTTAATTTCCGGGGACCCGACTCACCTACATCAAATCCTGATGAATCTGTGCGTCAACGCTCGCGATGCCATGCCCAATGGCGGGATTTTAGGCATTGAAGCTGAAAATATTACCCTCACCGAATCCGATTTAACCCTAGACCCCGAGGCTCAAGTTGGCTCTTATATTCAACTCACCATTCGAGATACCGGAACCGGCATTCCTCCGGAAATTTTAAACCGATTATTTGAACCCTTTTTTACCACCAAAGGATTAGGAAAAGGCACGGGATTAGGGTTACCCACAGTTCGAGGCATTGTCAAAAATCATGGCGGTTTTTTATTTGTTTCAAGTGCAGTGGGCAAAGGCACCGCCTTCACCGTGTACTTGCCAGCCATTCAGGGCACTGAAGTGCTAACTTCCGAACCGACAGAACTTCCTTTTGGCTCCGGTGAGTTGATTTTAGTCGTCGATGATGAAGTCGCCATCTGCGAAATTGCTCAAGCCCTTCTGCAAAAATTTGGCTATAATGTTTTAACGGCCAATGATGGCATGGAAGCTATTTCTCTTTACAGTCAACGGTCCTCAGAAATTGCCGTGGTGATTCTGGATATGATGATGCCATTCATGGATGGAAGGCTCACTTTAAAAGCCCTTCAAAAAATTAATCCCTCGGTTAAAATTATTGCCGTTAGCGGACTTTTGAGCAATTTCCCCCTATCTGAATCCGGAGAGAATAGTTCCATTAGCTGTTTATCAAAACCCTATAAAACCCGCGATTTATTAT
>NZ_JAMXOT010000029.1 GCF_024220515.1 Oscillatoria sp. HE19RPO | reverse complement strand
CAAAAAATAAAACCTTCAAAAAACCCGCACCCTGAAGGGTGGAGGCTCACAGGACAAAGCCCGCCTGCGCGGGCTAAAAGAGCCTTGTTAGGTGCGATCGCATCAAAGCAAGGATGATTTATTTGTTGGAATACCCTTATCGTACAATAGATTTACATTGGGACAGTCCCGAAAATTTAGTGCGTTTTGTGTTGGTATTGTGGCCCTGCAAGTTCAATACTCTCTGTTATCTACCTATCCCGTGACCACATTGGGGTTAAAAGAAGTCTGCGATCGCCTGGGAATTCAACTGATTGCTTACAGTCCTTTGGCGTTAGGATTGCTCACGGGAAAATACTCATAAAAGGGTCCATTTCCTCCGGGGATTCGTGGGTTGCTGTTTCGGAATATTTTACCCAAAATTCGGCCTTTGTTAGAATGTTTAGGAGCAATTGCCTCAGCCCGAAATAAAACCATGTCCCAGGTTGCGATCAATTGGTGCATCTGCAAAGGGATGATTCCCATTCCCGGGGCAAAAACTGTGGAACAGGCGCAACAAAATCTCGGTGCGCTAGGTTGGAGTTTGGATGCGTGGGAAATAGAAGAACTGGATCGAGTGGCGGCGAATTCTAAGAAAACAATGGTGCAAAATAACTTTCAAACGACTTTAAATAGCCCCGGGTTGTTTGAGTTTTTCCCAAATAATTTCGGTTCCGTTAAGTGAATTTTACGGCCCGGATAAACTCCTCCTAAATTGGGAATAAACTTATCACATTTAGGGTATTTTTTCAAGTCATTCTAAAGCAATTTCAGTTGCACTGATAGCTCGTCGATCGCCTCCTTCTGTTCCCCATCTTCAGCCGTTGAGGCAAATTGCCACATCTGCTCATCTCCCGCCAATAAACCCTCTGCCGCTTCTAGCAAATCGGTTTTGATATCTTCTAAGCCTTCTCGATTCTCTAAATAGGTTTGTAACGCGCTTAACGGGTCAATTCCTGCGCCCGCATTCAGTTCGGGGACTCGGGGTCGGGCGAGTTGGCTGACGAGTTCGGCTTGGATAGTGTAGTTATGTGCCTCGCTTAAGGCGGCATGAATAACGGTGTTATCAATTAAATCAATTTGGTGCGATCGCAATTGATAAATCAGTCTCACAACTGCATCCTCAATCTCCTGTTTGCCGACTGCCTTTAAAATCTGCTCTTGGGGATTCTCCGCTTCTGATACATCTACCTTAATCGTCTTAAAAGCTCGCACAACCAACGGGCAAAATTCCCACTTCGCCTGTCCCCGTTCTAACTCCACCATCACATAGCCTTTATCTTCCTTCTGCTCACTGAAATCTACCCGTTCAATACTTCCGGGATAAATCACTGGCGGATTATTCGTGGGATTCAGGTTCTGGTGGCGGTGAACATGACCCAAGGCTACATAATCAAACTCGGGGCGAATTAACAGGGAAATCGGAATGGTAAACCCCTTGCCGACTGCCAGAAACCGTTCCGCCCCTAATTCAGCGCGATCGGCCATTAAATGCGCCAGCAGGACTGTGGGTACCGTGTCGTCCAGTTGGCGGACTTCCCCTTCTAGGACGACGCGCAAACGGTCAATTAATATCTGATTCACATCTGATAGAGAAATCCCTTCGGTTTGCGATCGCGTCATTAAGGTGGAACGAGTAATCCAAGGCAAGGTAATAATCTGCACCGGACCCTTGGCAGTTTCTATGCGATGAGTCGTGAGGCGATCGCCGACAATAAACCCCGGGACTCCCAAGGTGCGATAAATCGATAAACTTGCTCCCCCTTGTCCTTGGGAATGTTGATCATGGTTGCCAACCAGCAAAACTGTGGGGATATTTGCCTCGACTAACCGATGAAATTGCCGCGCAAAGGCTTCTTGGACAAATGGCGGTGGGGTGGCATCGGGAAAGGCATCCCCGCCAAACAAAACTAAATCCACGGGTTCTGCAATGGCGCGATCGATACAGCGACTCAAGGTGCTGACAAAATCTTCTAATCGCGTATTCAAGCCCGTGGCTGGATTAACTCGCCCGTGGGAAAACCCACTGCCGATATGGATATCTGAAAGATGCAGAATTTTAATCATGGGGTGTTGTTAGTCCTTTGTCCTTTGTCCTTTGTGTTTTGTCCTTTGTCCTTTGTTTCTGTTGGGTTTGGACAAACTGGCGCGATCGCCTTATTTTAAACCCAGTGACAAAAGACCGAGGACTCTTCACTTCCTTTGTCTATTGTGCTTTGTTTCTTGAACGTTGCACAGACTGGCGCAGTCGCCTTGCTTCAAACCGGAGGACAAAAGACCTAGGACTATTAACTTCCCCTTAGATATGAATGCCGCATTCGCTTTTAGCCGAACCCCGCCAGCGTCCGGCGCGTTCATGTTCGCCAGCACCCACGGGAGTTGTCAGGGGTTCATCACCAATGCTGCCATACCCTTGATCGTGCAGGGCATTGTAAGGGACACCATGCTGCATGATGTAACTCCAAGTTTCTTTGCGGGTCCAGTTCGCTAAGGGATTGACTTTGATGCGTCCATCGTTATCCCGTTCAAAGATGGGCATTTGAGCCCGAGAACTGGATTGGTCCCGGCGGCGTCCGGTGATCCAGGCGACGACGTTTAATTCTTCCAAGCCGCGTTTCAGGGGTTCCACTTTCGTGAGATAGTGGAATTGTTCAACGTTGCTGTGCCACAAGGCAGTGCCGTAACGGTGGGCGAACTCGTGGCGATCGCTGGCTTCTGGGTTTTTGTAGATATGCAAATCTAAGTTGTAGTGTTGCTTAGAGCGTTCTACCAATTCCAGAGTTTCGGCAAAGTGGTGCAAGGTGTCGAGAAACAGAACAGGCACCGGGGGATTGGATTTCAGTTCACGGTAGAGGAGGTCCATAACGACCATGCCGCTGGCTCCAAATGCCGTGCTTTGCACAAGCCCTGTGGGAAAATTATTGACGCACCAGGCCAGAATCTCTTGGGGATGGGATGACTCAAATCGTTGGTTGAGTTCATCCAAGTCGAGACTGGTGGTGGATTTGGTTGGTGCCTGTACTGAGTTGACCATGCTCGTTTCTTTACTGTAATAAGTCATTTAAGGGTTTCCAAAATCAATCATACTCTAAAACTCCCCTAACTTGGTCGGGAATAAGTATTTTATTTCTAAGGGAGGAGTTTAGCGGTGTACTTGCTTCTATCCAAGGGCTTGGAATCCCTATTCCAAAAGGCTTACATTACTTGTTAAAGTTTTATGAAGTTACCGAAAGGAATAGGTGGGATGCCCTCAAATGTGTCTCTTGACCCGGAGGTGTCCGTTAGAGAACTGAGCATTAAGACTCAGATATCAGAGGGGAAGTGCCAATCCAAATTATATGCTGATGGGTGGCAATTACTGCATCGACTTCTGTCTATAAGAGCCCCACAGGCTAAAGCCTGGGGCTACACGGACAAAGCCTGCCTTCGCAGGCTCAAGATTGCACAAGATAAATTATCTAAAAAACCCCGCAGGCTGAAGCCTGGGGCTATACGGACAAAGCCTGCCTTCGCAGGCTCAAGCACAACATAAATCATCCAAACGTTCAAAAACCCCGCAGGCTGAAGCCTGGGGCTATACGGACAAAGCCTGCCTTCGCAGGCTCAAGATTGCACAACATAAATCATCCAATCGTTCGTAGTAATCCCTTCAGAGGTTTCTTTAAGATGACTCGGTGAAGGAGTCATACCAAATCCGGTTGGTAAAAGTCAATTTCGTGAATTAGCCCGCGCAGGCGGGCTTCGTCTGTGTAGCCTCCGGGCTACAGCCTGCGGGTTTTTACAGACCTTTGACAACCGGATTCCTTATCACTACGAACGATTTTTCACAACTGGATTTGGTATCAGGCTTGCTTTCCCATAAAATAACCAGGGTTGGGGTCTGGAGTAAATAGGTAATGCGATTAATTTTGTACGGAAAGCCGGATTGCCACCTCTGCGAGGGGTTGCAGGAAAAAATAGAACAGATTCGGGATTTGAACTTTGAGCTAGAGGTGCGCGACATTACCACCCAAGCGGATTGGTTTGCTGCCTATCAGTATGAAATCCCCGTGCTCTGTCGGGTGATGACTCCGGACCCCGACTCGGAAATTGCACCAAAAGAGGAACCCTTGCCGAGGCCCTCTCCTCGGGCCTCGGTGCAGCAAGTGCAGCAAATGTTACAGCAATACTTTCCGAAAAATGATTCACAATAGGCGAAAAATAATGCAAGACGAGAGGGGAGGGGAAGTTATATCCAATCCGGTTATTAAAAGTCTATTGTCGTTCTTAGCCCGCGCAGGCGGGCTTCGTCCCTGTAGCCCCAGGCTTGAGCCTGCGGGGATTTCATAGACCTTTAACAACCCGATTCCGGATTAACCCCATTCCCCTGAGTCTTGGATGAACGATCGCCCAACCGCCTGTGAGGAATTAAAACGATGAAGCTCAAAGCGTTATTACCCAGCATTCTGTTAGAGACCCTTGACAAGGAGGCGCTGGAAATCGAAGTCACGGGTTTAAGTACCAATTCCCATGCCTGTCAACCGGGGGATTTGTTTATCGGAATGCCGGGAACCCGTGTGGATGGCGGTGATTTTTGGCCCTCGGCGATCGCAGCCGGTGCAGTGGCAGCCTTAGTCAGTCCCCAAGCGGCGCAAAAACACCCCCCCCAATCTGATGCGGTGGTGATTCCCGTGGCAGATATGACCGCTGCTTGTGCCCAAATTGCGGCTGCCTTTTATGGGGAACCTGGGAAAAAACTCAATTTAATTGGGGTAACTGGGACCAATGGCAAAACCACCACCACTCATTTAGTCGAGTTTATTCTCCAGAAAGTCCAAAAACCCACGGCCCTGTTAGGGACCCTTTATGTCCGGTGGCCGGGATTTGAACAGGTGGCGGCCCATACCACCCCGTTTGCGGTGGACCTGAATCATCAATTAAGTGATGCAGTCCAGGCGGGATGTGAATTTGGGGTGATGGAAGTCAGTTCCCATTCCTTGGCCCAGGGACGGGTGCAGGGGTTGCCGTTTCAAGTCGGGATTTTTACCAATTTGACCCAGGACCACCTCGATTTCCATGAAACGATGCTGGATTACTTCGAGGCAAAAGCCAAGCTGTTCAGCGCGGAATATTTGCAAGGTTGCGCGGTGGTGAATATTGATGATAGCTATGGACAGCGCTTGGCTGAACGGTTGAGTGGGGATCAGTTATGGGGTTATAGCACCCACAATGCCCAGGCAGATTTATGGACGAGTGATATTGAGTATGAACCGGCAGGGGTGAAGGGTATGCTGCATACGCCGGTAGGTAATGCCAAGTTTTCCTTGCCCTTGGTGGGACAATACAATGTGGAAAATATGCTGGCGGCAGCGGGGGCGGTCCTGCATTTTGGGATTCCCTTGGCAGAGATTGTGGCGGTGTTGCCGGAGTTTCCGGGAGTGCCGGGACGGATGGAACAGGTGCTGATTAAACCGGACCAGGATATTAGCGCGATCGTGGATTATGCTCATACGCCGGATAGTTTGGAAAATGTGCTGAAGGCGACGCGACCTTTTATTTCGGGGAAATTGATTTGTGTGTTTGGCTGTGGGGGCGATCGCGATCGCACCAAGCGTCCGATTATGGGAAAAATTGCCGCAGAATTGGCCGATGTGGTGGTGGTGACTTCGGATAATCCTCGCACGGAAGACCCGGAACAGATTTTAAAGGATGTGGCGGCAGGGATTCCCGAGAGTATCTCAGCGCGGGTGATAGGCGATCGGGCTACCGCGATTCGGACTGCCATCTTGGAAGCAAAACCCGGTGATGGGGTGGTGATTGCCGGTAAGGGCCATGAAGACTATCAAATTCTCGGGACAGAAAAAATCCATTTTGATGACCGAGAACAAGCGCGCGAAGCGTTAAATCAACGGTTTGCCGCTGTGGTTTAACGGGTCCTGGGACCGGGAGAGTGACGCGGTTCGGTTGTTTTTGGCAATAATGTAGGGAAACTTTAATTTTTGCTGCATTTTAGTAGATTCAGTTGTAGGGTGGGCAGTGCCCACCTTCTGTTCGGTGGGCAGTGCCCACCCTACTCAGGGCGAGTGATTGGGGTTGTTAAGGGGGGGAAAGGGGGATCAATCGGTTATTTTGCAAGAAGTCTACTGTTTAAAGCGCCTGGAATAGGGCGCTTTTTGCGTAGGATTACGAATGCAACATCAAGGAATTTAACTTTAAAATAGAATTAGCCTTACTCATAAAAATAATCCTCTTCCCGACTTGAGGGAAGATAAGAAAGACTGAGAGGGTCTGAAGAGACCCAGGTTTCTATACCTAACTCTATCTTCTGCCCATTGAGGGATGAGATGGAGAGCGGTAATTGAGCTAGGTCAATGGACTAAGGGTGCGAAGCGATCGGAAAAATCAGGGTGTTTGAATCAAATAGATGATGGCTCGGACCCTTAAAAATTGCTAGAAACCTAAACAAAATTGACGTTTAGGCTACTGTATTCATTCCCCGGTTTGTGGGGGTGATGTTAAGTTGACAACATCAACCGCCCAAGGGAAATGCATCAAGTTCCTGGCGTCGGATTTCCTGCCCTGGGTGAAGTACAGGGATTTGCCAACTCGCGGACACTTCAGAAGATGAATTTATCAACAGCTCAGGATGTGTCTCTTTATGATTGCGCCCTTAGTGCGATCGCACCGCCTCATCCCTTGCAAGTTTCCTACCCGTCTTTTAAGGGCATGGTGGGCGGTGTCTTTGACCTGCTGATCGAACAAAAAATCCCAGCAACGTTGTGGGTGAAGCTTCCGGATTGGTGCGACTGGCAGGGAGACCTCGATCGCTACCGCCATCTGCTCGGTGGAACGAATCCGGTCTATATCCTCCACCCCAAACCGGGTGAGGATATTCAAAAGACTGGGGAGGAAAACACAGAGGAGGAAGGAGGAACCGGAGGAACAAACGAGTTATATTCCCGACAGCGATACAGCTTTTTTAAACCGCGATCGTCGGATCAACAAAAAAGCTTCGATCGCCACCTCCATCGCAACAGTCCGCCCTACAGTGCCCCGTTAACCTGCGGCATTGACGAGAATTCCCTGATTAGCGATCAAGGACCGATCCTGATGCCCACCAAAACCCCCTTACCCTTATGCTCCATTCAGTTAGTTCTCAATAGCAAACTGAACGATGAATATTTTCTGATTGTGTTGTCCCCGGAATTATCCGTGGCAATTTTAGCCAGTCCCGCGCACTCAAGGGAGTTTGAACCCCATTCCTATCGGGAATCTCAGCGAAATAAAACCTTAGTTGCCCTTTATTCCCTAGACCAACAAACGATTCAACAGGTTTTCGATGGACTGAAAGTCTCGGTGAGTAAAGGGTGTTGTCAGAGTTGTCCGATTTCCGAGGAGAATCAACCCGCGATCGAGACATCTGGGAAAGTTTGCGAGAATTTACTCGAAAATTGGGACATGGCTTTTGGTCACCTGGAATTGCCTAAACCGGACCCTTTATTATTGGGACATTTATTTAGTAAGCAACTCCAGCGACTGGAACAGCAAGGACAAGAATTGGCCGGGGAGGGAGAACTGGCGGCATTGCGACGACAAAATCAAGAACTACTGGATGCCTTGGAGTTTAAAGACGAGTTTCTGAATAAAATTGGACAGGAACTCCGCACGCCGTTAACCAATATGAAAACGGCCTTGAGCTTGTTGGATTCACCCAAACTCAAACCGGCGCAACGAGAGCGATATAGTGCGCTCTTGCATCAGTCTTGCGATCGCCAAAATGCCTTAATCGACGGATTCCTAGAACTCGTGCGCCTAGAAAGCGAGGTGGATAAAGCCCAAATGGAGGGCATCCGCTTAGGAGAAATTGTCCCAGGAATCGTCAGTACCTATCAGCCGATCGCCCAGGAAAAAGGCGTACTCTTAGCCTACACCCTCCGCAGCACATTACCCCCCGTAATTTGCACCCGGGACTGGCTCAAAAAAATTGTGCTGAATTTGCTGCAAAATGCCATTAAATTCACCGGGTCTGGTGGGGAAGTTTGGGTGCGTTCTAAACAACAAGGAGATTACGTTCAACTGGAATTTCGCGATACGGGTATCGGCATTCCCCCTGGGGAAATTCCTAAAGTTTTTGAAGCCTTTTATCGGAGTCGTCAAGCTATTAATGACGATATAGAAGGAGCCGGATTGGGATTAACCATTGTCCAACAGCTTTTACTCCATTCCGGGGGTTCAATTACGGTCAAAAGCCGGGTCGGACGGGGTTCGGTGTTTAGCATTTTATTACCCGTTTACGATGAAAGCAATGGGGAATGGTGAACTAATATAGCGAGTCTAAATCAGATATAAAGATAGCGAGCAAGATGCTCGCACTCCAAAGATAGCGAGCATCTTGCTCCCACTCCAAGGACCAGAAACCGGGTTTCTGCCAAAATTGTTGCTTCATCGCCTAAATTGACGAAAGAAACCCGGTTTCTAACCCCCGACAAAGGACCAGAAACCGGGTTTCTGCGATAAGTGTTGCTTGATTGCCTAAATTGATGAAAGAAACCCGGTTTCTCAACCTCCTATAAAAGGACCAGAAACCGGGTTTCTGTCAAAACTGTTGCTTGATTGCCTAAATTGATGAAAGAAACCCGGTTTCTAACCCCCGACAAAGGACCAGAAACCGGGTTTCTGTCAAAATTGTTGCTTTATTGCCTAAATTGATGAAAGAAACCCGGTTTCTAACCCCCGACAAAGGACCAGAAACCGGGTTTCTGTCAAAACTGTTGCTTGATTGCCTAAATTGATGAAAGAAACCCGGTTTCTCAACCTCCTATAAAAGGACCAGAAACCGGGTTTCTGTCAAAATTGTTGCTTGATTGCCTAAATTGACGAAAGAAACCCGGTTTCTCAACCTCCTATAAAAGGACCAGAAACCGGGTTTCTGT
>NZ_JAMXOT010000497.1 GCF_024220515.1 Oscillatoria sp. HE19RPO | reverse complement strand
TGAACCTGTAGCTGAACAGCCCTCAGAACCGGAAACTCCTGAACAACCCTCTGAACCTGTAGCTGAACAGCCCTCAGAACCGGAAACTCCTGAACAACCCTCTGAACCTGTAGCTGAACAGCCCTCAGAACCTTCTGAACCAGTTCTTGAACATTCAGAACAGCCTGCAAAACCTCTGTTTGAGGCGATCGCTCCCAGTGAAATTCCTGAAAATGCTACCACTGACGACCCTGGGGTGGTGCGCCAGAGCTTTGTCAAAGTGAATACCGATCTATTGGCTGCTGAAAGCTCTGGCAGCCAAAACCTTAAGTTAGATCTGTTTGAAGATGTTTCGATAGAAGTTAATTTCGATCCAGCAGAGCTTTCGTCAAATGGAGACAACTTAGTGCGTGTTGGCACGGTCGAAGGTGCGGAATATAGCGAAGTCTACTTGGTCAAGAGCGCAATCAGTGATGTGACTTACGGTAAAGTCCGAGTTGATGACAAACTGTATGAATTAAAATTTTTGGCAAGTGGAGCTTACGTTGTTCAAGAAATTGACTTGAAAGAGCTTGATAAGCAAATCACCTCTACTCCTGTCAGTGTAAATCCTGAAAATTCCGAACAAGCTGTTCCAGATACTGCTTCTGATTATCTATGCTCCTGTGGTGCTTGGGTAGGTAAGCCTGCAACTGCTGCGGATGTTGTCAGTGGGCGTTCCTATACCATTGCAGCCGATGGATTGATGGCTCTTGCAGACGGTGTAGGATCTTCTTCAAACTCATCAGTAACGGCAGCTGATGACGAAACTGTTTCTGGCCAAATTGCTTCTGCTTTGGGGCAAGGCATCACAGTTGCCGATACCACACTGGCTGATGATGGATCGATTATTGATGTTCTAATTGTCTACACTGCTGCCACTGTCCAACAAGCAGGCGGTTTGGACTCGCTTAAAGCACATATTGCTGCTGTGGAAGCAGAAACTAATCAAGGCTATCAAAATAGCGGTGTCAATCACCGTATTCGTATTGTTGCTACGGCACAGACTGGTAATCCAGGGTCAGAATGGGGCAATCCTGCACTTAATAATTTGCAGGGAAAATCAGATGGGTACATGGACGAAATCCATGCACTGAGAGATTTATACTCTGCTGATGTAGTAAGCCTTTGGATAGACAAATCTCTCAATTTCTACGATAAAGAAGGCAACAAACAACAAGCACCAGGCATAGGCTACTTGATACCTGAAGAGCAGTATTTGTCGGGAACGACTGGATTCAATATTTCTACTCTCTCTGCAGCGCGAACCAATTATACTTTTGCTCATGAATTGGGTCACAATCTGGGTGCGGGTCACAATTTGACTAAGGGAAATGGTTTGCATTCGTATTCTCATGGATACATTGCAACGGGTAAATGGCGAACGATTATGGCATATCCCGATGGTCAAACAACCCGCAAAAATTACTGGTCAAATCCAAGTTTATTCTATGAGGGTGTAGCTGGTGGAACGAGTCAAACCAACAACGCGAAAACTCTTAATCTAACATCTTATGCCGCATCTAACTGGCGGCATTCCAACGACCACTTTGCCAAAGCAAAAGTGATTAGCGGGTCTTCGATTAGCACAACGGGATTGAACTACAACGCGACTGAAGAAAGTGGCGAAGCAAACCATGGGGGGAACGCAGGTGGGAAGTCGGTTTGGTGGTCGTGGACGGCTCCCAGTTCCGGTGAAGTGACTCTGACGACTACAGGTAGCAATTTCAATACCCTCTTGGGCGTTTATACCGGATACTCCGTTTCCAGTATGACCAAAATCGCTGAAAACGATAACGTCTCCAGTAGCAACAACACGAGCGAAGTTAAGTTCAACGCTGTTGCAGGTCAGACGTACAAAATTGCAGTAGATGGTTACAACAAAGCGACTGGGGAAATTAAGCTGAACCTCACTCAAAAAGCACCAACTAAACCCCAAGTCACCATTAGTGCTACTGATTCCTCGGCTGGCGAACCCTATAACAACGGTGAATTTAGCGTCACTCGCAATGGCAGTACCGCTTCGTCGCTCACGGTTTACTACTCCGTATCGGGTAATGCTATTGCTGGCAGCGACTACACTTCTCTGAGTGGATATGTGACTATTCCTGCCGGTTCGACAACAGCAAAAATTCCCGTTAACGTTTTGGATGATTTCCAGGTGGAAAGCACCGAAACTGTAGTGGTGAGCTTGACCTCTAACTCGAATTATGTGGTGGGAAGTGGCAGTAGCGCCACGGTTAATATTGCAGACAACGATGTTGCCAAATCCACCATCAATCTGTACAGCAGCGACACCTCGGGTTGGGAACGCAACGCCGGTGAAACTCCCAACGATGCTCAGTTCTATGTTTATCGTAGCGGTGGGGACAACAGTAAAGCGGAAACGGTTTACTACTCAGTCAGTGGCAGTGCGACTAACGGCAGTGACTACAGCTATCTTTCCGGCTATGTGACGATTCCAGCCGGTGCGAGTTTCGCGTACATCCCCGTAGATATCACCAATGACAGCAGTTATGAGGGAACCGAGCAAGTTCAACTGACCTTAAACAGCAACAGCAACTATCTTGTTGGCAGCAACACTACTCGCACTGTCACCATCTACGACAACGACCCCAAACCCCAATTGATCGACCTGTCGGGAGAATACTTCAACGTCATCCAAGAACCCCTCAAAGCCGGAGAAAGTTTTGACAGCCAATTCCGGATTCAAAACACCGAAGCCAGTGATGCGGGTGCATTCAACGTGGGTTTCTACCTGTCCACCGACAGCAACATCACTACGAGTGACAAATTCTTAGGTAATCATTACCTCAGCGGACTGGCTGGCAACAGCGACACCGGAACCTTAGTCAAAAACCTGACATTACCCGGTGCCAGCGACGGCATTTGGAGTCAAGGAGATGG
>NZ_JAMXOT010000329.1 GCF_024220515.1 Oscillatoria sp. HE19RPO | reverse complement strand
TTTTGGCTGCATAATGGAAACACTGGTTAGCTTAGAATACAAGCCCTGTATGACTTATGGACTGGTTTTATGCCGGTCCATTTTTTTTAGGCCATAGAGCGAGCCCCTCTGGGTTATACAGAACTTTTCACTGTCCAGTTCATAAGTAGCTATCTCTGATATGTGCTTTTTCAACCCGTGAACCAATCCGATCGGACCTTAGAAAGTCCCTGGGCGATCGCCCGGGTCCAGGGAAGGCCCCCGAGAATCCCGTTCCCGGGGGATCAACCTTTAGACATTCAACCGGCACTCAGACTGAGTTCACAATCCGGGCTAGAAAAGTGGTAAACAACTATCCCTCTGCACTCCCTCTAGGGTATTCCAACAAATAAATCATCCAAATCTGATGGTTAAGCATCTAATTAGGGTATTCCAACAAATAAATCATCCTTGCTTTGATGCGATCGCACCTAACAAGACTCTTTTAGCCCGCGCAGGCGGGCTTTGTCCTGTGAGCCTCCAGGCTTTCTAAGCGGAACGCTACGCGAACAGCCTGCGGGTTTTTTGGGTATTTTATTTTTTGGAGTTCCCTTAGACTGTTTTAGCCCGCGCCCGCTGGCCCTTCGACGGAGCTCAGGACAGGCTTTGTCCCTATAGCCTCCGGGCTTTCCTTACGGAACGCTACGCGAACAGCCTGTGGGTTTTTTGCAGAGTTTATTTAATCGAGTTCCTCTAGTATCGGGTTACCTTCCACCCCTCCTGGATCAGTTCGGTCTGGGCTTCAGTCAACAGCCCCCTACCGTCTATACCCCCTGAGCAACCCAGGAGAAACAGTAACCCCGAAACACCGTTTTGGTCCTACTGATTAAATCCTGAAGCGATGTCCTAGGTTAGAGCATAAAGCCCCTAAATGTCGCCCTCTTTTGATCAACTTGAACACCCCAAACCCTTGGAAATTTACTAACCCTTTAAAAAAGTCCAATCAAACATAAAGTTACGAAAAAGAGCCTTTTTTACTCTTGCCTTTGATGACAAATCGGCGTACCATAAAAATCAGATGGGGTGCAGGTACGCAAACACTGTTTTGCCAGACAACTACATTGGCAACAAAATTACTCAAACTTATTGTTCAGGAACAGGGAGACCCCAATCATGAACGCTCAAATCAGTAACAACATTTCATCGCTCAAAACAATCGGTCGCCAATGCACCCTAGGGTTAATGGCGTTGGTTGCCACCACCGCCAGCGTTTTGACGGCTCAAAGCGCTTCCGCTCAGGTGACTCAAACCCAGTATGATGCTCAATATACAAGCGCCCCCAGCAGTCTATTGCGCCTAGATTTCGATACTTGGAATATGTTTAACAGTGTGGTGAACGTAGAGCGTAAGAAGCTCAATACCCTCGATCGCCCTCAAGCGGACCTGAGTAAACTGCGTTGGAGCGGTGGCGTTCAAGATGTAGAAGTGTTCTTCATCAATGAAGGAGCAAGCTACCGGAATCAGCTATTCTACTCGGTAGATGGCGGAACCAGCAAAAACATGATTTTTGATGATATTTCCTCCCCCCTGAGCATTCTGCATAACAGTAATGGACCCCTGAAACTCGGACAAGGGAGCAATTTGGGCAGTTTCACCGGAAATACCTTTATTGATTTCTTCGTGAAGTCTAACGGTGCCAATGGCGGCAAAAATTTCCTCGGATTTGACCCGGAGCAAAACCCCGGGGGTCTGTCCCACGTGATTGGATATACTTTTGATGACTACTTGCTCCTCGGGTTTGAAGACATTATCGGCGGTGGCGATCTCGATTTCAACGACGTCGTGTTTGTCGTCAAAGGGGTAACGACAGAGGCTTCCGTCCCAGAACCTTCCTTAATGATTGGGCTAATCGCTACGGGTGCAATGGCAGGGCTTCGCAAACGCGCGCAAAATTCAGAAGTTTAAGGTTGCATGAACTCCAGAAAAAACTGTTCTCGAATAGGGTGTTTGAGCCGATGGCGTTGAGGGGGGGTAGACCCGCTTTTCATCAAGGCGATCGCCCCTCTTGTCTTCTACAACCCCTTAAACTCATCCTGCAACGCCGGATAACCGCGATAAGTCTGCCGGAGCTTATCAATATAACGCTGCCACAGGGATGCATCTTTTACTATATCCAAATAAATCGATTTGAGCGTCTCTGCGTACATGGCGGCAGTCTGGTAATTCGATCGCGTCTTACCCTTGATATACTGCATCACCACCTTCTCATAAATGGCGATCGCCCCTTCAGGGCGATGTTCCTTCACCGCCTTCGCAATATTCAGATCCGTAAACTGCCCACAATTAGAGTTTTGAGATAAGGCGATCGCCTTGTCCCACTCTTGTTCATATAAATAAATTTCCGCTAACCAGTCCAGATTAGTGGACGCAAGTTCCAATAACCTTGGCTGTGCCAGTGACCACCGCTTTAACCCCGTAGCCACCTCCTTAATCTGCTGATACAAATCAAGAGAATAGCCATTTTCCTCCAACCTCAGCATCAACATCCGATAATGGTTCTCCGAGTCCCCTTTCTCTTGATAAAAATCACTTAATTTAGACAAAATGATCTGGTGATGGTTACGGTCAGTATAATAATCTTGCAGGCTTCCATAATCATCCCTATCAAGTTTGTCCAGGTTGTACATAGAGACCCATCGTTCTAACGTCCCCCTATATTTTTCAAGCTTTCCTTGTTCCTGCCAATAACTAGCTAACTCCAAATACTGATAGGGCCGGATTAAATTTGACTCACGCCACCGTAAATAATTTTTCTCATCCCCTAACCTGCGGTAACAGTCGGCAATCCAATCTACAGCATCTTCATGATAGCAACCTTCTAACTGTTTAATCAGATAGTGATAATCTTCCTGGGTCGTGCAAAGGATATCCAGGGTATCTTTAATCACCCCATCCAGTTCATCGCTCTGGAACATCTCCCAATCAAGCAGAGCCACCACAGAGTTAATATAGAGTTGCTTCTGAGTTCCACTCTCTTCTAAAGCCAACACAACCCGAGCAAATCGCTCTAATGCCTGAGTGATTTCCTCATCCCCGATTAAATATTCTTCCTCTACAAAGTAGTGATTAGCCCAAGTCACAACCGACCAAAACACATCAAGCTGGTCTCGTAAATTGAGGGTTTCTGCTAACTCGAAAACCTCGTCCAAGTCTAATTTATCCTCATTCTCATCTTCTTCCTCATAATAGTCATCATAATAATAACTGTCGTCATAGTAATCTTCTTCTTCCTCCTCTATCAACTTTTGATAAGTCCACTCAAAAAAGTTTTTAATCTCTTTTTTAAGTTCTTTTGCCGTTACGTTTGGGGTCGATTTTTTCTGCCTAATATCCGGGGAAAGGTTAACTTGAGATAGCAGCAGATGACGCACCTCGGGAAATTCCTCCACAAATTGCAACACCATCTTCACCAATTCATCAACCCCCATCCCTCTCAATGCCACTTCCAAAGCATCGGGAGTGCTTGTCGGTGAGGAATCCTCTGCGATCGCCTCCATCTCATCCTCATCATTCCCCACTGGATCATCTGGGTCACCGTAAATTGCATACAACAACACCGCCACCCGATGATCGCAAACCGCACCCTCATAAGCACAAGTACAATTCATCGTGAGAGTTCCCCCACCCGTGCGAACTTCTACACTGTAGTTACCTTGTTTAGTCTGGATCTTCGCCGTAATACCTTTTCCAGATAGATAAAACTGATCGACCGACTTCCTTTCATAGCACAATTGACCTTGGTCAAAAATAGTCGGATTATCGGCCAATTCTTGAATGTCTTGAACCGTCAACTTGTTTAAATTCATAAAGAACTGCTGCTTTTTTCAGGGGATTGACAATTCAGATATTACCTGAAAAAAACCCTCAGCGATCGCCCGGTTAATTTCCCAGGAAAAATCCGCCAGGAGTCCCCGAATTCAACACTCCAGGGGACCCTTGACCTCCAAACCCAACTCAGGGGGTTTATCATAAAAACATCACTTTAAAATAACAGAACCAGCAGCCGGATGGGGCAGTCTCAAAAAAGCTCTGCCTGCGCTGTGCTGAAGAGGACATATAATTTGTACTGCAGTGATGGAGAGTATTGCGATGACATCCACCCAACCTCAAGCGATCGCCTCTCAGGTGAAACCCGCTCACTCCTTACCCCCCTTAGAAAATGGCGATCGCTTGATTCGTCCCGAATTTGAGCGCCGCTATCACGCCATGCCTGATATCAAAAAAGCTGAACTCATTGAAGGAGTCGTTTATATGGCATCCCCCTTACGCTTTCGGTCCCATGCCGAACCTCATGGTGATTTAATCGGGTGGTTGTGGACTTATAAAATTGCCACCCCCCAAGTTCAGATGGGAATTGAACCCACCGTGCGCCTAGATTTAGAAAACGAACTCCAACCCGATGGCGTCTTATTAATTCGCCCCGAAAACGGCGGACAATCCACCCTTGACGAACAGGGATACATCCAAGGCGCACCGGAACTCGTGGCTGAAATTGCCGCCAGTAGCGCCGCCATTGACCTCGGGGATAAAAAACGCGCCTATCGCCGCAATGGGGTGAAAGAATATATTATATGGCAAGTTTTTGATGAAAAAATTGATTGGTTTCGCTTAGAAGACGGGGATTATGTATCAGTCTTGCCTGATGAGCAAGGGATAATTCGCTCTCAAGTCTTCCCCGGATTGTGGTTGGATATTCCCAATCTCATCCAAGGGAATATGCAGCAAGTTTTGACAATTTTGCAACAAGGAATCAGTTCACCTGAACATCAAGGGTTTGTGCAAGCATCAACACCGGCGGGGGATTTATCCCCCGCCTCATAGCTAAAGTCGGTTAAAACCGACTAAAAACCCCACCGCCTAAGACTTTCAGTCGGTTTCAACCGACTTTAGCTGTTAGGCGTGGGTTTTAACCCCCGCCGGTGTTGAGCATGGTGCAATATCTCAGTTAAAACCGACTAAAAACCCCACCGCCTAAGACTTTCAGTCGGTTTCAACCGACTTTAGCTGTTAGGCGTGGGTTTTAACCCCCGCCGGTGTTGAGCATGGTGCAATATCTCAGTTCTGAAGGACAACCCGGTGCCGAATCTCTGGATAGGGCAGGGGTGAACGGTTTTATCCCCAGGGCGCGTTATAATCCTGAAAATACTAGCCCTGTCAAGGTGTATTGTTTCTTGTAGGGGCGTATTGCATACGCCCTGGGGCGCAAGCATTGCGCCCCTACAAGAAACAATGATTTTTCGTCATCAAATTTACCTCTTGGACAGGGCTATCCTGAAAATACCCATTCCCCCTGCATCGCCATGCCATTTAAACTGGGAAAAGTCGAAAAGCGCCTGTTAACCTGTGGCGGTTTACTCGTTGCCGGAAGCTGCGGTGCCCCGGTTTTAGCATCTGTCGGCATCAGTGCTGCTGCAATTCCCCTCATCAGCAGTATGATCACTGGAGTCACTGGGGGATTAGTCGCCAACGATATTGGCAACATCACCGATAGTCTGGGCAAAAACCAAGGTATTCTCATCAACCATGACTTAACCAAAGCAGTGGGACGGGCGATCGGGGCCATTATCCTAGGAATGGCGGGAGAACCCCAGTACCACACCGAGAAAACTGCCCTCAAAAAATTGGCACAAGCAGCAGCAGATAACTGGGAAATCGTCATCACCAGCGAGGTAAAAGAAGCTGAAAAGCGCATCACTGGAGAGGCAGAGGCACCGGGAAACCCCTATGGTGACCTAACCGAGGACCAACTCTCCCAGATTATTCTCAATCCCCAAACACCTATTCTCGAAACAAAGGAATGGGAATACTTGCTGTGGGACTGGTTAGAAGAATTAGCCCAAGTTAAGTTAGAAGACACCACCCGCGAACAGGTTGCCACCCGACTGCGAGAGAGATTTTCCATTGCCTTGCGCGAAACCCTCGCCGATGACTTTGAAACCGGGGGGAAAGCATTCGCCAAACTGACCATTTCCCTATTTCGGGAACTGCACAACAAGATGGTTCAGCAACACAGTGAAATTCTCCAGCAGTTGCAGCAGGTGGGAAAAAGTCAGTCCGAATTAAACCAAGCATTGACTCGGTTAGAACATTTAGGACAACTGCAACCCGGAACTCCAGAAACCCAAGGCGAATTTCAGGCATTGGGGAAAGGAATTGCCACCGTCTTAGGAGAAGTGAGGGAAATCAAGGAAAACACCGTGGCGATTCAAAGGGCGATCGCGGAATTGCGGAACTGTATAGAGAACCAGACGAAGGAAACGCGAGTGGTAGTGGAGGTGAAATATCCACCCCTACCCTCGCAGTGGCGCAATCCTGCCGTTGACCCGAATTCCGGTTATTCTCCGGCAAGTCGAGAACCCTCTGAACAACCGAAGACAGTGGGACTAGAAACCATCGCTGAAATCCCCGTTTGGGTGGGGCGCGATGCTTTGTTACAGGAGTTAAAAACCAAATTACTGGCCCCCGAAACTCCCCCGAAAGTGCTGACGATGATTGGACAAGGGGGCATCGGCAAAACCAGTTTAGCGGTGAAACTCCTGGAAACCTTGGGGGTGCAGTTGCAACCGCCTACCCTCACCGCCACCTGTCCCTATCAGAAAGCATTGTATTTAAAAACCTACCAAGGGACCAGTTTTGATGCCGTGGCAGAGTTTCTCCTGCGGGGATTAGACATCGAAACCCCGGAACCCCTGAAAACCGCAGGGGAAAAAATCACCAAAATTCTGGAGGGGTTGACAAAACAGCGCAGCGTAGTCGTGCTGGATAACCTGGAAGATATTTTACACCCCGCTCACCATCCCGACTGCGGTAAAGCGCTGTCTCCAGAATGGGGCGAGTTGCTTCATGCCTTTGCTTACGGCAATCATTGCTCAACCCTGATTCTCACCAGTCGAGAATTCCCCGTTGATTTAACTGATAGTCGCTGCGAAGGTACGGAACCCGATCCCGATTTGGTGTTTGTGTACTCGCTGGAAGGGATTGAGATTGACGCGGGGGTAGAACTGTTGAGGAAGCGTCACCTAAAAGATAAGGAGGAAGATTTGCGTTGGGTATCCGAGCGAGTCAAGGGCCATGTCTTTTTGCTGACTCAATTAGCAGCAGTTGCCAGAGGTAAACCCGGTTATCTGCGAAAACATCCGGAACTGGTCACTAAAAAAGCAGAACCCATCTTGCAAGTCCAACTAGAACGACAAAGTGAGGCAAGTTTAAACTTATTGCGGCGAATGTGCGTCTTGCGCGTGGCAACGGATCTGCGAGGATTGACATTTTTGCGATTGTATGAAGATGAATGGGAAACCGATAACCGTTTAACTATGTCTAATCAACCGATTCAGTTTACAGATGAAGAAATTAGCGCAACCGAGTTGATAGTCAAGGGCTTAGTCGATAACAGTCTGGTGCAGATGCGTTATGAGGAGCAAAAGTGTGAGCTATTTTATGACTTGCATCAAGTGATTGCAGATTTTATGGAGCGCGAATCCGAGCGGCTGCCTCAGCTATTCCAACGAGTAAATCGTTTTTTTCGCTCTACTACCAGCTTTCAACTTCCCCAGAGTTTACAAGAACTTAGTCCATTACAGGAATCTTTCCTTTTTACATTTCACCTGGGTGATGAAAGTAAGGCAGGTGAATTGGGAATGACTCTAATGAATTACTCCATCCGGTTGGGAGGAGGCACGTCAATAAAGAATGCTGTTTTACAAGAGGCAAACCTCAATCCAAATTATGCAGCAGATGGGCTAATAACGTTAGCGCAAGTCCATTACCAGTTGGGAAATTGGGATGAAGCAGAACAATATATTTTAGAAGCGTTAGAAATTGCACAAGGAAAAAATCCGAGAGAAACCATTGCTGATGCGCTGGGACAGTTGGGAGATATCCAGCGAAAACGGGGCAACTGGGATGAGGCGGAGCGTCTGTATCGGCAATATTTAGAAGTGATGACCGAATTGGGCGATAAGTCAGGTATGGCAGCCGTTTGGGTAGTCTTGGGAAATATCCAGCTACTTCGGGGCAACTGGGATGAGGCGGAGCGTCTGTATCGGCAATATTTAGAAGTGATGACCGAATTGGGCGATAAGTCAGGTATGGCAGCCGTTTGGGGAGTCTTGGGAAATATCCAGCTACTTCGGGGCAACTGGGATGAGGCGGAGCGTCTGTATCAGCAATGTCTGGCAATTGAAACCTCATTGGGCGATAAGTCGGGGATGGCAACATCTACGGGACAGTTGGGAGATATCCAGCGAAATCGCGGCAACTGGGATGAGGCGGA
>NZ_JAMXOT010000328.1 GCF_024220515.1 Oscillatoria sp. HE19RPO | reverse complement strand
GGCTCAATGCCTTCGGGCAGAGAGAATAGCGGCAATTGGCACCGCCTTGATTGCCGAAAGGCTACGGCTGAGTAGGGTTTAGCAGTCTTACGACTGCCTTCTAAAGAATCCCCGTGTCTTTAGACCGGGGAGTGTCAAAATTACCTAAAGGTACAGAATCATGAATAGTGGATCGGGCAATCCAGAAAAAAGTAAGCGTTCTAGCTTCACTTCAACAGACAAAATCGAAAGTTTTTCCAGGCGAGCATTGTTTGCCCCCCACAAACGGGCGACCATTGATACGGAACACCTGATGCGCCGCGCTGAGGACCTGGTGAGTGCTGCCTCAAATCGTTATCGGATTACCGTCCAAGTCGCGAATCGTGCCAAGCGTCGCCGCTATGAAGATTTCGACAGCATGGAAGAACCGACAATGAAACCCGTGATTCGGGCGATCGTCGAAATGTCCGATGAACTGGCGCAACCGGAAATCATCGGCGATTAATTAACGGTTTGGAGGGGAAATTGGGTTCTGTGGCAGGAAGACAAAAGATGATGCAACCGCAGCGCAAAAGGTCAGCGATCGCCTGGGTGTTGATTGGGTTAACTTTAGGTCTATCTTTAGGAATCCCTCCCCAGGGGGATTTACCTGAAATTTCACCCAGGGCCTTCGCCCAAGAGGTTTCACCCCCTCAACGCCGACAACGGTTAGACCCCCGGCAACTGTGGCGGCAAGTCTATGAACGCCTACCCGATTTCCCCTTAGCAAATAATTACATCAGCACTGAGACTGGAGAGGTGGACCCGAATAACACCCTGGCGAGTCGGTTGATTTCCTATCACCTCTATGTCAAAAATCGTCTGCCGATGTTTCGTCTGGATTGGAAGCTGACCCTAGCAGACTATCTGGGGGTTCTGGAGGAACTCGACGAGACTGCCTATCCCGGGAATGGGGTCTTGCAAGAGAATCCGATGGCAGGCGATCGCTACATCCTCTCCCAACTCAACCGCCAACAACGGGATGAGTTAATTGAGGTTCTCGTCACCCTGTTTAATCCCAACTACTACAACATCCAAGGGCCAACCCCAGGGACAACTCCCCAGGCAACTCCCGCATCCCCGAACACTCCCGCAGGACCTCCGCCCTTGCCGGAATCCGGGGATGCAGATTTATTGAGATTGTAGAGGGGTCGTGGGTTGATGTCTCCTGAAACGGTTCCTAACGCAGAACGACGGATTAAAAGTGGTGCCGGATGGCGGATTGGATGGGACCCTCAAGGGGAACTCTATCAGGGTTTAGTCGGGGGCGATGATTGGGCGATCGAGCTTACCGAGGGCGAGTTCAATGACTTTTGTCGATTATTGGGGCAATTGGCAACGACGATGATGCAAATGGCATCGGAGTTGATGGATTCGGAAAGGATCGCCTGTGAAGCGGAAAGCGATGTTTTGTGGATGGAGGTAGAAGGCTATCCCCATGCGTATCTTCTTCATGTTATCCTCAGTACAGGACGGCGCTGTGAATTCAGTTGGCCTGCGGAAGCAGTCCCCGGACTGGTCGAGGCGGCAAGGGTGTTAAAAATTTTTTAATTTCCCTCTTGCGTCCATAAAAAGTTCATGCTAAGATAGTAAAGCGTCGTCGGGGCGTAGCGCAGCTTGGTAGCGCACTACCTTGGGGTGGTAGGGGTCGTGGGTTCGAATCCCGCCGCTCCGACTTGAGAACACTAAAACCGAGTTTCGGTTTTAGAAAATCAACAGCATAAAAAGAACGTCGAGTTTTCTACAGAGTAGAGATTCGGCGTTCTTTTTTTGGGCGATCGCCCACCTAAAAAGAGCAAAGAGGAAAGAGAAAAACTGGGAATTCCTAAGATGAAGGTACAGAGAATGAACTTAACGATGATAGGATAGTCGCTTGCCCATTTTGAACCGCGTTGGGAATTCCCAGCACTTTCTGGATGTTAGGTTATTCCCAGCTTATCCTTGGAGAGTAATCTGGGCTTCTATCTAAAGCGGTGAATTCTTGTTAACTGTTCTGGTAAGGATTAATACATCGTTAGATAAACAACCGCTCAAAATAACCCCGAGAATTCAGGCAGGTTTTCGCCAAAATAGGAGAAAATTTTCCGGCGGTTTCTGGGAGAGAGTCTTCCCCGAAAAAGAGAAGTTTTTTAGCCCCACAATTCACAGAGGCTGACTGGATCGATTCTAGGGATAAAACAATAATTTAGAGAGTATTCCCTCCAAATTTATCCCCTCCTCGGGCTAAATCTTCCTTTTCTTGTTTGAGATGATTCCACAGACGCTTGATTTCCTGACAACTTTCAAATCTTGAAAGTTCTCCTTTCATTTCTAATTCTCGTATAAGGGTGTTCCAACAAATAAATCCTCCAAATCCCGATGGTTAAGCACCTAACTGTATTAGCCCGCGCAGGCGGGCTTTGTCCGTGTAGCCCCAGGCTTAAGCCTGCGGGTTTTTTGGGTATTTTATTTTTTGGAGTTCC
>NZ_JAMXOT010000028.1 GCF_024220515.1 Oscillatoria sp. HE19RPO | reverse complement strand
GCGCAATGCTTGCGCCCTCCGGAGGGCGCAAGCATTGCGCCCCTACAGATACCTTCCTTTCAGTTAAACGGTTGGAGGATTTATATTTTGCAATTCCCTAAGCGGAAGCCACTTAAAATTGACCAGGAAGGGTACAGAGTGGCTTCCGCTTTTTTGTAGTGTTTTGTAGCCCGGATAGATGAGTTGGAGACGATCGCCTGGGGTTTAGATTTGACAGCGAAACCCTGAGATTTGATATATTAGCACAGAGTGCGAATACAATGGGCATCAATTTGGGTTTGGCATACTTCCTGTATATAATATAAAAATGATAGAGTCCAGGGGGGAATCATGAAATCTCGAATAAGTGAGCCGATCGCCCAAGGTTGAGGACTCCTCTTTTAACTCCCATTCCGATGACGCCCGGTTTGAGGAACAGCCCCCCGGAACTCTACCCCACTGGTTTAGCGGGGATAGGGTTTGTAAACTGTATAAAATTTAACAGCGAAAAAGATGTTTTTGCGATCGCCATTCTGCGGCTGAAACTGGAGTGAAAACAGGGCCGCAGGATGATCAAACCTGGATCTGAGGGCGGGGTCAATCTCGGTCGTCCAGAAAAAAGTTCCGATTGTCATCAAGCGATCGCAAATTCTCAGAAAGGCGATCGGTATTGCTCTCTCCCGATCCCCTTGATTCTCGTTCCCACCTGTAAGCCCTCCCCTCTGAGTGCCTTGACACCCGAGTAAAAAACCGATGCGGACCGACCCTCCTCTGTTGCTAACTTCGGACGGAAAATCGCCAGTTAGAGACTTAGTTACCCCGTTAGGGCCTCAAACCTCTAGCTCCTTCTACATCGGCACCAAATAGATTCACCTCATTGAGATTCGCATCTTGGAAATTCGCCCTCCTCAAATCCGCGCCATAAAAATTGGCCTTACTCAGATCCGCCGCGTTCAGGTTTGCATCTAAAAGGACGCTCCCCAGCAGATTGGCGGTACTTAAATTAGCTGCATTGAGATTTGCCTCCGACAGATTAGCCAGTTGAAAATTAGCACCTGTCATATCCGCACCTTTCAAGTCTGCTGTACTCAGATTCGCACCACTGAGGTTGGCACCAATCAAGTTGGCATCCGTTAATACCGCACCCTGTAGGTCGATGCCACTCAAATCCGCACCATTGAGATTACACCGGGGACAGACTCTAGTCATTCGCAACTGTTGGAGGTCCGTGGCATTCGGTTCTGCTCCCACTGGAATCGCGACAGATACGGAAGTCAGTAGCATGACGGTCATGGCAATTACTTCTTTCATAGCACTCCCGCTATTGATCGCGGTTTGGCAGTCGATAACCCGTTCGTTATTTAGCATACACAACCTGGTGAGTTTGGGTTGAAAAAGATCCATCGATAAATACAATGGCACTCAATTATCCACGATCCTTGATAGCTCAAGTCATTATGTATCCTCCAACTCGATTTTTAAATCTGTGTTGTTGATGGCTCAAGGTGACTATCGTTCGAGAGTTTGACCGGGATCATCTGACCCATTCAGGGGCAGGGGATCATTGCCATCCCCTTGAGGATCGCGGTTTTGAGAGGGCGATCGCCGATGGAAGGGCTCGCTCCACTTGGCGATCGCACCGAAGTAATATCGAATGTTGCCGGGGAATTCCTTCCGAGGGGCCGATTAGGTCAGGGATACCAGTCACACACTTGGGCGATAAATGTAGACTACCTTGAGGAGACTGATTCCAAAAGAATTGTCTCGGGCTGTGATCTCAAGAGCATTCTCTGTAGTTATCCAACTCGCAAGGGTTCCCTAACTTTCCGGAAATCATATCACTGATCCTCTCCTGCATTCCCTACATTTAGTCGTAAGGTGAATCGGCTTGTCCTATGCCTATAGATGGAAAAAATGGAAAAATTTTAGGTGAATTTTTCTCCGGGATTTGCCAATTCCGAAGCTGGGATAGCCAGCCGGCAACGATCCGAACCCAGTTTATTTTTTGCTCATCCTGATTATAATTTATGGGAGAGAAAATCTCGAAAAATTGCTCCAAATTTGTTGAGTATCGAGCATTGCCAATGAAGCGCTAACAGTTTGGGTGAATCCGTGGAGTCCGCTTTTCTGAACTCATGAGTTTGTCGGTTAGATTGATCTCAGGGTTGACGAAATTCCAGCCCTTAGCAAGGGGGAACGTTAAACCCAGAGGGAGTATCCTGTTTCCTACTCCAATAATGGAGCAAGATGCTCCTTTTCCTGAATTCTATTGTCCCCACGATTGAGACGGACCTCCGATATCCCGAACTCCCGGGATTGAATGAAGGTAGTAGGGGGCCGACTGGAGGGAGAAAACGCTCAAGGGTGAATCCCCAGCAACTCAAAAAAGCCATCATCCAGTTCGTAACCCAGCATCTGAGACAGAGAAATTAGCTTAGACTTACTGGGTACGCCATGTTCCTGCAAGACGTTGGCGAGGGTAAAAATTTTGTTCATCAAAAAAATTTCCAACGCCTCGGGGTTGTATTGAATGCCCTCGGTGCGATGGAACTCGTGAGGGACCAACATCGCGACATAGCGGGCGAATTCGCCAGATTGGCGATCGAGTAGCAAAGGCAACCAGGGATAGGTGGCATCTAATCGGATAAACCACAGACGGATCTCGGGAATTTCCGAGAGTTCGCGGGGGTCCGAGGGATCCCGGGGATAATCGATTTCAAACTGCAACGACAGATCCGGGTCCGTGAAGGGTTGATCTGGGGATAATTTAGCGATCGCCCCTTGGACGGGGGATAGGTCCAAATTGAGCAAACACTCGGAATTGAGGGCGATGGTAATTGTCATGAAACCAGGGGCAGGAGGTAGAAGTGAAATCAGAAAACTGTAACGCAGTCGGTGAATCGGTAACCTATTCTACAGTATCAGCATCTGGTTGAGGGGTTGCAGATGAAGGATTCACAGCGGGGGGGGATGCACTAGGGTCCACACCCGCCTCCAAGGGAAGCCAGAGGGTGGCACACCGGGGCGATCGCCAAGGCGATCGCCCACGGACAACCGAAGCCTACGATAGAATTATCTCAATCCTGTCCACGGGATGAGTCCGGTTCCCCCTCCTAGTGACGACATCCTAGCCGACCTTCATCGCCCCAATCCCTAACCTTCTAGTTCGGTGAAACCCGCTATAACTATGAAAGGGGACAGGATACATCCTTAATTAATTTTGCCATTATTTGCCATTAAATGAATGCCTCAACACAAAACTATGAAAAAACAGGTAGTATCCGTTAAACCCATTCGCTCCTTAGAAGATGCCCTCAATCGCTGCCAAAGTTTGGGAATGCGACTGTCGCGACAGCGGCGCTTTATCCTAGAGTTGCTTTGGACTGAGCAAGAGCATCTTTCGGCTAGAGAAATTTACGATCGCCTCAATCGTGGGGGGAAGGCGATCGGACATACCTCGGTCTACCAAAACCTCGAAGCGCTCTCCAACCAAGGAATTATCGAATGCATCGAACGCTCAGATGGTCGGTTGTATGGGAATATCAGCGATGCTCACAGTCACGTTAACTGCATCGATACCAATCAACTGCTGGACGTTCAGATTGAATTACCCGAGGAGTTAATCCGACAAGTCGAAGCTCAAACTGGGGTCCGGATTGTGGAATATCAAATTAATTTTTTCGGATATCGTTATCAGGAATCCCCTTCCCAAACTCAGAAGGCTACAGACCCCGGGGCGATCGCCTAAAGCTTCCAGGTACAGCATTCAATCCACCGGGCTAGAAACCCAGTTTCTTGTTGCTGTGATTGAATGTTGTACCCAGTTCTCGTCATCCCGGGAAATGCCCCACTTCTATGACTTTTTGATACCCGTTCCCAAAACTTCAAGCTAAACTGCTTGAAAAATGAAACAAAATCGCTATAGACTTTAAACTTTTAGCACGGTTTTGAAATCCGGGATGAATCTTGATAACAGTTCAGGGGTCTTTATCCTACACTGGAGTGGCGATCGCCCAGGGGGTCACCATCGCGAAAAACTCGCCTCTCCCATAAGCCGGAAAATCACGATTGGGAAGTGATGCATCAACCAAGAGGACAAATCTATCCCCTAAATTGATCCTTTATCTTATAAATTTCTAGGATGAGCAATCCAGGATATATCCCGCAAGAGGCTTGTCATTCAGACAAACAGATGATCTCGGATTCACTCTGGATCTCAGACATCGGGCAAACGGTAAAAGCATTTGGTACGGATGTATTTAAAAGACTCTGTTTTTAGCATGAATCTAAGCCATCAGGTAGAATCTAGGGTGATCCCCAAGGGAGCAAGCACAGTTTATATCCTAGGGGGTGGGTATCGCTTGCAAGTGTGACCCTCAAGACGCAATCGAAAAGCAACTACAGTGGAGAGACCCCATATTTTCCCGTCTCTACCCGGTAATCAAGAAGTAGAAAGATGTGCCAATACAAGTCGGCATTGTAGGGACAGGCTGAAGCAATGGTGAGAAAACAATTTGACCAATCCAGTACACAGCCAAACCACCGCATTCGGAGACGGCGGGATGGACGCATTAAAGCAGCGATCGCCGCTCGGCTATGGGGTGGGCGATCGCAGCGCAATCACACAGAAACCGGCGATACATTAACCCAAAGTACGGAATTGGCCCAACACCCTCCGAAATCCGGCAAGGGGTGGGGCTGGAAATTCCGCCTTCCGGTCCAGAAAAACCCGAAAAATCAGGACGAGAATCAGCCTGGGGCGCTAGAGGCCACGACTGCACAGAAACCTCGAACCGACAAGGGTCGAAGTCTGCTATGGGGATGGCATTTACTCTGGCTGAGTCTCCTGGTTGCTTGTACCAGTATGGGAGCCGTATCCCTGCGGTGGTTACTCACCATGCCCCCACCGATTGATTGCGATGCCCTCGGGGTGGGGTCCACCGAGCGCGATCGCCTCTACTGTGCTCAAAATGCGGCCAAAACCGGGGACTTAGACCGGCTGGTCGCGGGCATCGAACTGGTGGAAAGCTGGCCCGCAGACCATCCCCTGCGAGGTCAAGGAGATAAATTAGTCGGAGAATGGTCAGCTCTAATTCTAGACTTGGCGCGGCAGAAATTTATGGCCGGGGATTTAAACGGGGCCAATGCCATTGTCGAAAAAATTCCTAAAACCAACCCAGTGTATGCCCAAGTCGAACAAGAATTACAAATGTGGGAGGCTGATTGGGACCAAGGAAAAGCGATCTACGATCAAGCTGAAGCCGCACTGAAAGCTCGTAACTGGAGCGCAGTCGAGGATCGGATGCGAGAGTTGCTCAAATTGGATAACGTCCACTGGCGTTCCACCCGCTATGGAGAACTACAGCAGCGAATTGTCGCGGAAAAGGAAGCTTGGAAACAGTTAGAAGATGCCCGCTATTTGGTCTATAACCGGACAGCAGAGGAGTTAGTCCGCGCCATCGACCTGGCGCGACAAATTAACCCCCAACGATATGTTCGAGAGCAGGCGAATCAGGAGATTAATAGCTGGAGTGCAGAATTACTAGAGATCGCCAAAACTCGCTTCCAAAGTGGCAATTTTGATGGGGCCATCTCCGCTGCTAAGTGGATTCCCTCAGATACAACGGTTTATGGGGAAAGTCAGGACTTGATTCACCTGAGTTCCGCCCGAGCGCTAGTCCAAAATGACAAACCCGCAGGACCTATCCCCGATCGCCTGTTTGCGTTCCTAGAAGCCTCGGCGATCGCCGGTCAGATCCAATCCGACAGTCCCCTGTACAGCCAAGCTCAAGAAAACTTGGTCCGATGGAATCAGCACAAACAGGACCTGGTTCAGGTGCAAATGGCCCAAGCGGTGGCCAGTTTCCGTCACCCCATGCTGATGCAGTTGGCGATCGCCCAAGCTCAGATGGTGGGGATGGATCGCCCGGGACGTCTTGACGCTCAAACCCCGATCGCCCAATGGCGAAAGGAAATTGAACAAATTGAAGACCGAGGCTATGTCGTCGCCGCTAAGGCGATCGCGGACTCCAATAATATTGCGGCATTGAGAAATGCGATCGCCTCGGCCCAACAGGTCGCCCAAGGACGGCCCCTGCGGATTGAAGCCCAAACCCTGATTGCCCAATGGAACAAACAGGTTGAAACCCTAGAAGATCAACCCATCCTCGCCAGCGCCCAGGCTCTCGCCCAAGCCGGTCAACTCCAAGAAGCTGTTAACGAAGCCAAAAAAATTGCGGAGGGTCGAACTTTACATCAAGAAGCCTCAGACAATATTGCCAAATGGGTCAGCGAGATTCAAATTGCTGAAGACCAACCGATTCTCGACCAAGCCGCCACCTTGGCGGCCCAGGGGAGTCTCACCAAGGCGATCGATACGGCTTCTAAAATTCGCTCGGGTCGTGCTTTGTATTCTGAAGCGCGAACGGCGATCGCTCGTTGGAATGCCCAACTCGATGCCATCTATGCCGCCCGGGAAGCTGAAGCGGCCCGCTCCTCCTATCAGGAACCAGCTCCGGTCTATCAGGAACCAGCTCCGGTCTATCAGGAACCGGCTCCGGTCTATCAGGAACCGGCTCCCGTCTATCAGGAACCGGCTCCGGTCTATCAGGAACCGGCTCCGGTCTATCAGGAGCCACCGGCAGCAGCCTATCAAGCTCCGGAACCCTACTATGAGCCGGAAACCTACTATGAGCCGGAACCCTACTATGAGCCGGAACCCTACTATGAGCCGGAACCCTACTATGAGCCGGAACCCTACTATGAGCCACCGGCAGCGGCCTATCAAGAGCCAGAACCCTACTATGAACAACCCAGTTCTTACTATGAGGAACCCGCAGCGACCTATCAAGACCCGGTTCCAGCCTCCAACCCTGAAGACTCTTATGCTCCCTTGCCTATTGATGGGATTGAATAAAATCCCTTTCCTGGGGTCGCGTCGGATTGAAATTGAGGGGTTAGCTTACAATGGGATCTAGTCACCCAAGACAGCACTCCCAGGGTCGGTGAAACGGCTGATTTTTTCCGGGCTTTTCCCGACCTGCTCTGTTCTGGCTCCCCTCTCCCAGCCCTTTAACTCATTTCTGCCGTGAGTCACCCCCCTTTTCAACTACTCTTGATTGATCAAGACCCGATTTTCTTATTGGGTCTGTCCAGCTTGTGTGAGCAATCAACGGATCTGCAAGTGGTGGGTCAAACCACTGACGGGACTCGTGCCTTAGAGACCCTCTCTACTCTAACTACTCCGGCAGCGCCTACGGCGAGCGACCCACCTCCTGCCGATCGCCCGGTGGATGTGGTGTTGTTGGACTTGGAGTTAGGCTGCACGGAACCCTCTGGGGTCACGAGTTTCACCTTGATGGCAGCACTCTGGGAACGATACCCTCGGGTGTCTCTATTGTTGTTGGGTCGATCGCCAGACTCGAACCCCAGAGGGGCCGAGTATCCCGGGAATGTTAAAGGATACTGCCCAAAAGGGATAGCCGGCTCGGAACTGCTTCAGGCGATCCGGACGGTGGCATCCGGGGAACCCTATTGGGGGAGTGGGGGAAATATTCGAGTCTCGACGGGGCAAAGTCCGGGCATTTCTAGGCGGGGTGGAGTAATCGGCGTTCTGCTCGAAGACTTGCGCCTCTCGGGTTTGCGTCAAATTGATGCCGAAATTCGCCAGGTTGCTCAGTATCTGCAAGGCGATCGCTTATCGGATTTTGACCGCTTGTTTTGGCAGGGCCGTCGTCGGGAACTCCTCACTGCTCGTTGGATGGTGAATAAGTTGTTGGCTCCCCCAGTGAGCGAACCGCCACCTCCTCTGTCTGCGAACCTTGGCGATCGCCTTGCTCCAGTCAATTCTCCTCAGCCACCTCACCGCATTTCTGCACCCCCAGAACGCCCCAATCGCCCCCCAACATCCAGCGATCGCACCAGCCTAGTTAGAGCTTCTGCGGCAGAGTTGTTACCCCCTACAGGTTCAGAACTGAGCCCGATTCCCCTGCCTCGCCCATTATTGGAGGCGATCGCCGCTAAAATTGATGCTCCTTTGGCAAACCTCACGGATACTGTCCTAGAAATTGATATCCTGTACCTTGACAAAAAGCAAGAATTGCTGTACACAGTTTTGCAGCAATTTGAGGAAATTTTGGCGCAACTGCGGTATGCTCAAGTCCAGGCCACGGAACTCCCCTCAAAACGCGATCGCATCATCCGCGATTTATGGGAAATGTCGGTTACTGCCTATTTTGGTAAATACTATTCCATCACCCTGGGAATAGGAAATTCCTCCCCGAATGCCCTCGGTGAGTTTGACCTAGTACCCTTTTTACTAGAAGAAATCGAGAGTGTCGAAGGGGCTTTATTAAATAAAATCCCTCTCGTTCTGGATTTATTAGCCTATCTCCTCTATCAAATTCCCTTGGCGATCGAAAATGTGATCTACCCCCCGGAAGACCCGCAATCCATCGATCGCGCCACAGCTTTACTCGAAAACCTGATCGTTCAGGTTGCCAACGCTGTCATCCAACCCCTCTTAAATCGCGTCGCTGATGTCGAAGAAATTAAACTGAACTTTTTAGATAAGCACTGGCTATCGAGTCGAGAAATTGAGCGATTTAGAAATGATTTATCCTGGAAATATCGTCGTCAAAATCTCTGGGTAGAACCTAAAGCCATCTTTGAAAGCCGACATTGGCTCTATATCTTGGAGGACCGGGGAATTAACAAAATCCAAATTTATTCTCCCCGAAGGCAAGAATTAGTCGGACTGAAAGGACCGCGACTTTGGGTTACCTTGCTGTTAGAAACCCGCGATGCCATCTCCCCGCGAGTCAAAGCGGTTTTGCTCTCCCTGGGGGATAGTGCGCGATATTTGCTGATTCAATTGGGGAAAGGCATTGGTTTAATTGGGCGAGGGATTCTGCAAGGGATAGGGAGTTCGTTCCAAGAGAGCCGATTTTCCCGAAATCGAGAAGAGCAAAATCGTTAAAGGCGTATCGAGGCGATCGCCTCGATCGCCTCGATCTCCAGGAGGACCCGAGTTACTCCAGTCCCAGGGCCTGCCTCTGCGCCCCTGGATGACCCGAGGTTAAGGGCGTTTTGACGGTGCGGCGATCGCCCCTTAATCCCCCGGCGCAGAAACCGTTTCCGAACTGCGCGGATGCTTCCTACAATCCCATCTTGAATCTTTCCCGAAAAATTTCCAAGTTGATGGCGATCATCTCAGACTTTTGCCATTAAAATCCCTAGAATAGGATTCTAGAACCCCATCTTCAACATGAGAGCCCGTGTGGTTAGAATCAGAGTCCCGAGAGGTGGCCTTGCTCCTGGCCCCTCCAATCCCTGGCTCCTTTGTGCACCCGTCTGTTCGCCCTAGGGGTGGCAAGGGGTCTCCTGTGGGTTGCTCTGTTCCCGGTAACAGAGAAGCATTCTTGTAATCTCTAGCAATTATCGTCAAAAAAGAGAAGTTAGGCCGTGCAAAAACTGAACCCTGTATTCGTGAGTCTCCTGTTGTTAGGAGGAATCAGCCTGATCGCCCCATCGGTTACCCTGGGGGCAACCAAACCTCTAGTGTTAGCGCAGGCGGCCCAAAATAATCAGGATCTCAACCGCCAGGTTAATGAACTGTTGCGACAAGGGCGAGAATTTGTGGATGCGGGGGATTATGCCAACGCCATCCAGGTTTATTTACAAGCTGCCAACTTAGATGGTGAAAACGCGCGAATTTTTTCTGGAATCGGCTTTTTACAAGCCACCCAGCAAAACTTTGAAGCCGCAGTGAATGCTTTTCAGCAGGCGACGGCTCTGGAACCGCAGAATGCAGATTTCCAATATGCTCTCGGTTATGCCTTGGCGAATTTGGGCAATAATGAGGCAGCATCGGTGGCCTACCGACGAGCAGCACAACTGGATCCGGAGAACCTTAACGCTCAAATTGGGTTAGGGGTGGTTCTGTTGCGGCAAGAAGACTATGATGGAGCATTACAGGCGTTTCAACAGGTGACCAGTCGCGATACGAGATACTGGCAAGCCTACGAGTCGATTGGGACGGCGCTACTCCAGCAGGGACGGATTGATGAGGCTATTGTCGCACTCCAACAAGCCGCAGCCTTGGCTCCCCGACAAGGCAGTATTCAAATGATTTTAGGGGTGGCTCTTCTGACTCAAGGAAAGACCAATGAAGCCTTGGAAACCTTTAAGCAAGCGGCCCTGTTGGAACCCAGAAATGCCCAGCTTCAGTTAGCGATCGGCAAACTACTCCAGGACCAGGGACAGATGATCGAAGCTCTCGTCACTTATCAAAGAGCAGCGAGTTTAGCGCCGGATTTGGTAGAACCCCACGCGGCGATCGCCGCGATTCATCTCCAGCAGGAAGACTATTTACAGGCGATCGTCGCCTATCGTCGCTTAACAGAACTGGCTCCAGACAATGGTGATGCTTATTATAATCTCGCCCTGGCCTTAAGAGGACGTAATCGGATTTCCGAGGCGATCGAGCAATTGAAAAAAGCCCAAGAGCTTTATCAGCAGCAGGGTGAAAATGAAAGATTGGAAAAAGTCGAGGTGCTTATGAGAGAGCTTCAGCCTTAATTTTCATCACTCACGAAAGGGGGAAGAGAGGGAGGATGGGGGAGAAAGAAAAAATTCATCCTTCCTCCTTCAAAAGACCCCCTTGAGAATTGCCCCTTTCATGGGTTGGTTTCAGCGTTGGGTTCTGGATAGCGGCTTTGTTGATCCTCCTGGACTTCCACGGTGATCTCTTGAACGAGGGGGACCTCCGCTACATTTTGGAGATCAATCGAAGTGATCAGTTCTTGCCACTCACTTCTAATGTCGTCACTATTGGGATTGCTGCGGCGCAGTTGAGCCAGCAGGGAGATCGCCTCATGCCAAATGCCGTTGCGAGCATAAACTTGAGCCCGTTCTAGGTCCGAGGTGGTGGTAGCTAACTGTTCCGTTAAGTCAGCGCTGGCTTCTACTCGGCGCACCCACCCTTGGACATAAACATCTGCCGCCCGATCTTCTGGGTTACAAATAATAGAAAAGTACCAGCGATAACTGTCATTAATTTCTAATGGGGGGAGACTAGCATTTTCCGGCAGGTTCAAACTCACGATTCCCGCCTCACCTTTCGTGCGAAATGTCGTTTCGTAAATGACTTTTTCACCCTTTTCATCCATCAGCACGAATTCTACTCCCGTGGCTGAAGTCGGTGGTAAATACCAAAAGAATGTGGGATAGGCTTCTACGGTTAATCCCATCGTGGTTTCCGGAATCAACGCTGTTAACGCCCGATCGCTTGGACCATCGCCGGTGACGCTACAACCCCGACTACCCCCGCCAATCCGTCGTCCTGGCGCTCCAGGAGAGACTTGACCAAAGGGACTTCCGCCCCGGGTGCCTCCGCCAACTCGCCCTCTAGGTGCGCCCACATTATCCGGTGGGGTAAATTCGGCTGCTGATGTTGATAGGGCTCCGCCAGTTAATAATTGCAGAGTTACTGCAATACTAGCCAGTATTGATGGAGTCCAATATTTTGTATTAATCATATTCGGGTCTCCCTTCAGCTACAGATTGATTGGATTGAGTGAATGACTAAATTAATTCTAGTAGTTCTATTGAATCAGACTGTGACTTATGTCATAAGCTCTGCCCTCACGATCGCTCAAAAGAGCGTTCTCTAAACATCTTTTGGGCAATCAAGGCATCAAAAAATTAGTTATTTTTTTAGCGGCCCATTGAAATGGGGCGATCGCCACAACTCGGTTTGTCCACATTTTTCAGTTCCACTCGCCCTACCCTGGTGAGTATTTCACAACTTTGTCCCGGTTGAGTCCGTGGCCTTCAGACTTCCCCTAAGGGAACTCCAAAAAATAAAATCCCCAAAAAACCCGCAGGCTGTTCGCGTAGCGTTCCGCTTAGAAAGCCTGGGGCTACACGGACAAAGCCCGCCTGCGCGGCGTCATACAGTCTTGTTAGGTGTTTAACCATCGGGATTTGGATGATTTATTTGTTGGAACACCCTAAGCAGGGCAGCCATTCCCTGCCTCATCCAAACTGAAAGCCCGTTCAAATCCAGTCCTAAGTCCAGACCATTCCAATGAGATGGGAATCTCCCGATGGGATTCTAAAATATGAGCATTTGGTTAAAAATATTAAAAATTCTATCCAGTATTGACGCATTATTTGGGGAAATGTTCCTCCCCGATCGCTCCTGATTTTGGAGATTGGGCAATCCTCCAGAATAGAGTTGGCCGAATTGGGGAGGGTTCCCCTGGGGCATGGGTTTTCAGCGTCCAAGGAGAAGAAACAGGGTTTCTATCCCAAAAAAAGTTAGGACTAGGCAAAAAATTGAGTACAGAATCCCAGTGTGTCTTCTCCAGAGGTTACCGAGACTCTAGGGAGTCGGGGGGCGACGAGCGACCACCCGGTAAACATCAACCGTTTGCTGTTTCCCTTTGAGTGCCAAGGGTCCCCAGTGTTCCACAAAAAACTCGTCCTGGATATGAATCAGCGTTTCGTAGGCAATGAGTACGCGACAAATACTGGATTGGCGGTCTTTCTCGCAGCTTTCTAAGCGAGAAGCAATATTAACGCTATCCCCGATAATCCCGTATTCTTGGCGTTCCTTGCCACCGAGGCTACCGGCAACCACAGCGCCGGTAAAAATTCCGACCCGCATCTGAATCACGGGGAGGCCGCGTTTTTGCCAGTTGCGGTTGAGTTCTTGGAGGCGATCGGCCATTGCCAGACCCGAGGAGACAGCATTGCGGGCATCCCGGGCGATATCTGCACTGGACTGACGAGGTAGGGGAACCCCAAACGCGGCCATAATGCCATCCCCGGTAAATTTGTTAATAATTCCTTGATGTTCTTGGACGACTTGACTCAAAACGTCCAAGTATTCGTTTAACCACTCCAGGAGGGCTTCGGGGGGCATTTGTTCTGAGATGGTGCTAAAGTCCTTGAGGTCGGTAAATAACATGGTGGCGGTCAGTTTTTGACCGGGAAGTTTACCATCTTTGAGCAGGCGATCGCGGTTTTCCCAAAGGGCATCGGCCACTTCTGGAGAGGCATTTTGTCCTAAAAGTTGCATGACAATCTGCTGTTGCTGTCCGGACTGGTAAGCCCGAAACGCGACGACCCCGCCGACGGCAGTAGCCAAACCCACTAGAGGAGCCACCACCGGCACCCAACCGGCTTGACTAAACAGAATCCAACTGGCTAAAAATAAACTCCCAGCGCAGGCCCCAGTGACCCCGGGCAAAATTAAGGGATGCCGAATCAGCCAAGCGGTCGTCCCTCCCACGGCGATCCAGCCAATCACCCAGAGGACTTCGGCCCACTCTGGCCACACCCAAAATAAAGGCCGCCCGTCTAAAACGGCACTCAACAATTGACTGAGCATTTGGGCATGAATCAATACCCCGGGCATAAACGGATTGTTCTCGACCGAACTATAGGGGGTCTGATGGACATCTTTAATACTAGGGGCGGTGGTGCCGATGACAATGATTTTATCGCGGATCCATTCGGGTTCTAGGCGATCGGCGAGGACTTCAGACAAGGGGATCGACGGGGCCACCTCCTGGCGAGACCGATAATTGAGGAGAATCTGGAACCCTTGAGCATCGAGGTGGGTATAACCCCCAGAGTGGGACTCCAAGGGTGCTAATACCGCTTTTCCCCAGACGATGTGACCGGGTTGGGTTTCACTGGGTTGGGGAAAAAACCCCAGGTCTCCTAGATAGAGCATCGCCAGTTGGAGGGAAAAAGAAAGGTTAGTTTTCCCATTGAGTACGAAGCTAATTAAATTGCGGCGAATCGGTCCATCGGGATCGCTTACCAAGTCATTAAAGCCGATGCGTTCTGCCGGGACACTCGGGGGTGGATTGACCCCGGGGGAATCGTTTCTAATGGCGATGATATTTGGGGCGTCTAATTCTTTGAGCAGTTCAGGATGTCCCGGGGGTTGGGGGAGGTCCCGATACAGGTCCAAGCCGATCGCCACGGGTTCATATTGTTGCAAATTTTCCAATGCCTGGGCCAGGGTGCGATCGGATAGGGGCCATCCCTCGGCCTGGATGTCTTCTTCAGAAATCTTTACGATCACAATCCGAGGGTCTGGGGGTTCATCGACACGCCACTGCATTAGCCGGTCATAAACCATTAGTTCCCCATGTTGGAAACCGCCGAGTTGCCGGACTCCCAGCACAATACCGGAGGTACAAAGGGTCGCCATGCCGACCACCGCTACCCCCGTCAAATCGGGCAGTTTTTTCTGAATCTGGCGCAAGAACTTGACAAACACAGATCTCCTACTGTGATTTAATGTTTTGGATTTGTGGGTTTGATCAATAAACTCTTGATTTTGGCGTACCATAGCCGCGATTATTCCCCAATGGTCAACCCAGGATACCCCTGTTTTTTTGACAGTATGACATGATTTTAACCTGGAGTGAGGGGTCAGACCCTGCAATTGTCCTAGAGGATGTTCTAGAGGAGGCGATCGCCAATTTTTCCGGCGTTCCCAAAGGATTTTACAAATAATTCACCGTGGATTTGCCCGATATAAACCTAAAATGTTTTTCACTCAACCCAGGCTCAACATTAATCAAGGCTTAAATAATCGAGAATAGATTGAATCAATAATTGAAGAGATAGCAGGAAAAAATCCTTGCATCTCTAAATTATTATTGGGTGTTAGAAGTGATGAACGTCGGAAAAAGGGAGCTTTCTGTTTAGGTGGATCCATGATTGGGGCGAGTTGACTGGTCATACGGAATCCGGTTGTCAAAGTCTGTTAAAACCCGCAGGCTCAAGCCTGGGGCACTTGCGGACGAAGCGGTGCCTGCGCGGCGTCAAAGCGAAAACCGACTTTTACCAATCGGATTTGGTATCAGTTGTCAATTAAACGACAGTCCACTCCCCCATTCTGTAACGACTTCCCAATCTTTTACAAATACCGGGTAAGCTGAATCCGATAGCGTTCTTTTTTCGTAACTTGAACTTCTCCAACTTCTAGGCGTCCTTTGCCACGAATGGCGATTAAATCATTGGGTTTAACCTGGTAACTGGTTTGAGAGATGTCTTTCCAGTTAACACGGACATCCCCGCTATTAATTAAATCGGCCATTTTGCTGCGAGACATCCCGAATCCCGCAGAGGCGATCGCATCTAAGCGCATGGATGCCTCGACGGTGGTTAACTCTTTCTTTTTGGGTTCGCGAATTTTCAACTCCCCCAACTCGATGCGCTGGGTTTTCACCGGCACCGATCGCACCTGAGTTAAACTCATCTCCAAAAATTCCACCAGATCCGGGGAAACGACTGCCTGGGCACCGCGTTCCCCCAGTACAATAATATCTCCGACTTTTTCGCGAACAATGCCAGTCCCTAAGATAGACCCGAGAAAGTCCCGGTGACTGGCGGAATCAAACAAAAAGTTACCGGCAATTTCTAACGCCGCTAAGGGGACAGTGGTGGGATCTAAAGGCAAATCGATGCGGGCGATCGCCACCCGTTGTCGTTCCGCCTGGGGATATCCCCCAAATGCGACCAGATCAACCTCAGTCAGACGATTGAACGCCGTCTGGGTTTCCATCAGTTCGATCGGCGAAAGAAAATCCGTCACCGCCACTTCCCAGGTTTTAATGGCGCGATCGGCCAGATCGAGGATGCGAGCCATTTGCTCACGATTTTCAACGCCTTTTAATAGTTCTTCCCTTGGCAGCATTCGTTTAGTAATTCTTTCTTTAACACTAGGGTTTATTTTATCCTTTGAACTCCCAGGTTGACCGGAAAGGGCCCTATTGCGATCGGGGATCGGGTTAAGCAGTCATGCACCTCAACCTTAAACCCGTGGGGTGGAAAAATATTCTCCCGCTCGTTCACCCAATCTTGTCCCACCTAAGCTACATATTAAAGAGGGCTCGTTTTCTCCCCTTAACTGGGATTGGAGTTTTTAAAATGTATGAACAGTGAAGTCATCTCCGAGATCGTCGCGTTATACGATCGCATTGATACGGAAACCGCAGCATTTCAAGCTGAAACGGGATTGCACTGTCCCCCCGGATGTGGCAAATGCTGCGAAAATCCGGAAGTAGAGGCAACAGTCCTAGAAATGATGCCCCTGGCCCTAGAGTTATGGCGGACTGGAGAAGCATCAGCTTATTTAGAACGCCTTTCTACCCTAAATGGGTCTGAATCTTGTCTATTTTATCGCCCGGATCCGTTTGTTCCAGAGAATGGGCGCTGTAGTGTTTATTCCTGGCGACCCACCCTCTGCCGATTGTTTGCCTTCGCAACGGTGAAGAATAAGCAGGGGAATCCAGAATTGGCCGTTTGTGTGCGGCAAAAGCAGACGATTCCGGAACAAGTAGAAGGAGCAAAAATTGCGATCGCCGAAGGGATGAGTGCACCGAACTTTGGAGAAGTCGCAACCGAGGTGGCGAATCTTGACCCCTCTCTAGGCAGCGATCGGTTTCCCATTAATCAAGCCTTAGAACGCGCCTTACAACGAGTCGGTTTAATTGCTCACTTGACCTTTGGAGAACAAGATAGCGACTGGGTGGCTTAAAACTATCTATTGCTGATAGGCAGTTCAGAAATGACTGAATTCGTAATACAAACCCTAAAGAAACCACTAGCTTAGTAGTTTCCCCGTTCGTAGTAACGACTTCAGTCGTTTCCGGATTAACAAATTCCGAAAACCCACCCATCAACTGAGGAATTTCCCCGTTCGTAGTAACGACTTCAGTCGTTTCCGGATTAACCGAATCTAAAAACCCACCCATCAACTGAGAAGTTTCCCCGTTCGTAGTAACGACTTCAGTCGTTTCCGGATTAAGGGAACTCCAAAAAATAAAACCTTCAAAAAACCCGCAGGCTCAAGCCTGGGGCTACACGGACAAAGCCCGCCTGCGCGGGCTAAAAGAGCCTTGTTAGGTGCGATCGCATCAAAGCAAGGATGATTTATTTGTTGGA
>NZ_JAMXOT010000027.1 GCF_024220515.1 Oscillatoria sp. HE19RPO | reverse complement strand
TCTTCTGCGAACAAACGGGGGATAACGACTGAAGTCGTTACTACAAACGGGGGAAAATCTCTTGTTCGTAGTAACGACTTCAGTCGTTTCTTCTGCGAACAAACGGGGGATAACGACTGAAGTCGTTACTACAAACGGGGAAAAATCTCCTGTTCGTAGTAACGACTTCAGTCGTTTCTTCTGCGAACAAACGGGGGATAACGACTGAAGTCGTTACTACAAACGGGGAAAAATCCATTGTTCGTAGTAACGACTTCAGTCGTTTCTTCGCAGTTTATAATATGATATCCAAAATTACATTAGATTGAGCACCTCCAACTCATGAGTGATACTCCAGACGCCAGCCAACAATTACAAGAGTTAATGCAACAGGTAGGAATCTCCAGCTTTCGGGCCCTTGCTCGTCAAGCGGAAGTGTCTCACTGGCAGGTGAGGCAACTGCGCCAGGGAAAGGCGTTGCAAATGCGTGTAGAACCCTTGCTCATGTTGGCGAATGTCCTCCAAGTCACCTTATCCGAGTTGTTGGTGAGATGTGCTGGAGTGGAAGCTACAGAACCCCTGAAACAGAGTTCTACGCTGCAAGCGGAATACGATCGCCTGCAAATTCAGATGCAGCAGCAACGGGAGACGCTGTTGCAGGAATTTCAACTCGCCAGTTTAGATATATTAGAGTCCTGGTTGCGGAACTGGCCTACTGCCGCTTATGCTGCTACCCAAAACCCGGAGTTGCCTGCGGTGCGATTGCTGCCGTTGTTACATCCGGTGGAACGGTTGCTGCAAGAGTGGGGAGTCGAGGCGATCGCCTCCGTGGGGTCAGAGATTCCTTATGATCCCCAGCAGCATCAGTTACGGGAGGGAATGGCTCAACCCGGGGAACTGGTGAGAGTCCGCAGTACCGGATATCGCCAAGGGGATAAGCTGCTGTATCGAGCAGAGGTCAGTCCCAGAAAGGAGCAGGAATGAGGGAGAAATCAGTTTAGAGGTCTCATGGATGGGATAGGATTGAGCCAACGGAGGATTTCATCTTTGAGGCGAACGGGTTCGCGATACATTTCTAGGCGAACCCACTGGGCGATCGCATCCAAAGGAGAGAATTCCGTCCCCGATTTCCACCCCGGGTCTTGACTTAAAGGAGTGAGATGATTTCCCGGGATAGTGAGCATAGATACCAGGTCAGGAAAGCGTTCTTTCATCACCGGAAATAACAGCAGAGTTTGATCCAGGGTATCATTTTTAAATTTGACAATCAAATTCCGCTTAATTTGATAATTTTTGGCAATAATGTCGTTGGTTTCTTCTGGGGAAGGGGTAAATTCCACCGAGAAAGCCTGGGGTAATTTCGCCCCCCAAGTGGTGGGTAATTGTTCGACTAATTCTAAGAAAGGAATGGAACGACGGGCGGGGTAATTATTATAGGAAATCAGGATATTCCCAGCGCGATCGACATCAAATAAACTGCCGATGAGTAAGTGGAGTTTACAACCCATGCTATGACCGATTCCATAGATGGGAAGATAGCGTTTAGGCAATTTATGGGACAGGCGCAATTGTTCGACACACCACTCGAAACGGTCCAGGATATCAGAGGCGATCGCACCGTGGTCGAAATTACTAACAAACGGCGTAGCGATAATCGCATATCCTTGGAGACTGAGTTGTTCGAGTAACCATCGATAAGTCACTTGAGGCGCTGCCGCCAGGAACGCGCCCCCCAGGAAATGAATAATGCCCCTTGTCCGGGGAGGAATATGGACCCAATTACCGGAAATTTCTTGCCAATTCATGCCTAAACTCTATAAAAGTGCAGTTGTTTCCTAATTTTAGGCGATCGCCAGAGTAACTTCCCACTCCGCAGTAACAAAAAAGAATTAAAAATCATCAACATCTGTAGCCGCGATTCGCGATTCGCCAGTCCCAACCTAACAAAAAAGAATTAAAAATCATCCCCACCTGTAGCCGCGATTCGCGAATCGCCAGTCCCAACCTAACAAAAAAGAATTAAAAATCATCGACAAATCAACTCTTTAAACAATAAAATTTATGCCAAAATCCCCCATCAAGACTGAGAAAGAATCGCACTCAATAAAATGCCTAAAATCTTAGCAACTTCCGACAGATAATACTCGACCCTATCAATATAAACCATCTGCCCCTCCAACTTCAAAAATCTCCAAACCGTCCCAGAAGTCACCGCCCCATAAATCGTATAAATCTGATTTCCCTCCTGTTCATTAAACAACTGCGCCGCCAACATTTCCGCCACACATTGCCCGAAACCCGCCTTAATGTCTTCTTTTTTCGCTTCGACTAAAGTAATAACCGGGGCGCTGATAAACAGTCGTTCCGGTGATAAACTGATTAAAAAATCACAAGTTCCATTCAATCCTCGTTCTGGGGCAACATTAAACTCAGAACCCGAAAACAAACCAACTTGATACTTAACCTGCCGCCTAACTTCCAGTAAAATTGGCGCAATAATCAGTTCAGAGCGAGCTTTTTCCGTATTAATATCCACCGCTAATGCAGCATTTTCTTTTAAAAAACTCTGAAGCATTTCGCTGGGCTGCACTTCGGAAATGTTAACAAACAAATCGGTGTTTCCATTTAAAGTTAAGTTAAATTGCTTGATGAGCCGATTGAGTTTGAAATCGCTATAAGCCATTGTTTTTTTCGCTCTTACAAAGAGATGAGTTAGAGTTTGCACAACAGAGATTCATATCCTTGGGGTATCTTACTCCTTTTCTTGCGGCAGTGCGTCATAGAGAACGCCAGCAAGATGTGATGCCTCTTATTGAAACGGGGAAATTCAGCTATACTGGGGAAGAGAATCCCTTGGGTCTGCCCCTATACTGTAACCCCTGATTACCCAACCGCCAATCCCCTGGCAAGACCCTCAGAGGCATTCCCAAATCGTTCAGGAGAAAACCGTTATGACACCCCCAATTCAATCCCTCACTGACATTACCCTAGAAGAATTTTTGCAGTTACCCGAAACCAAACCCGCCAGTGAATATATCAATGGAGTAATTTATCAAAAACCCATGCCACAAGCCGAACATAGCTGGATCAGAACGAATCTGGGTACTGCTATCAATAATGTGGGTAAATTCGATAAAATAGTATTTGCCTTTCCCGAGTTGACTTGTAATTTTGGTGGGTCTTCCATTGTGCCAGATATAGCAGTATTTGAATGGCACAGGATTCCCCGAAAACCGGATGGCAGACTGGAAAATCGCGTGACCATTGCACCGGATTGGACCATTGAAATTTGGTCTCCCGACCAAATTGTGAATCGGATGATGAGAAGAATTATCTTTTGCCTCAATCACGGAACCCAACTAGCATGGTTAGTCGATCCAGAGGATGAATCGGTGATAATTTTCAAACCCAATCAAACCCCCGAGGTAAAAACTGGGGATGATGCGTTACCCGCTTTACCTGTATTAACCGATTGGCAACTATCCGTCCGAGATATAATTGGATGGCTGTATTTTGATTAAAACTAGGAGGACAGATGGATGATGATTTTAACAGAATCTCCAATAATCAAGTCTCTGGATGATTTTTTAAATCTACCGGAAACTGAACCCGCCTGCGAATATATTGACGGCCAAATCTATCAAAAACCAATGCCCCAGGGAAAACATAGCAAACTGCAAACTGAGTTAGTATCGGCGATTAATAACCAGGGGAAACCTTCAAAATTAGCGTATGCCTTTACAGAATTAAGGGTAACATTTGGGGGGCGTTCTTTGGTGCCAGATATTTCCGTGTTTGAGTGGTCCCGCATTCCTTTGGATGAAAAGGGAGAAGTTGAGAATCAGATTAAAATTGCCCCGGATTGGGTGATTGAAATCTTATCGCCTGGACAAAATCAGACCCGGGTGATGGATAAAATTATTTTTTGCCTGAAGCAAGGGACGGAACTGGGTTGGTTTATCGATCCGCAAGACCGATTAATGATGGTGTTTAGTGGCGATCGGCTCCCAAGCGTTAAAGCAGAATCGGATATTTTGCCGGTTTTAAGCAGTTTTCCAGACTGGGAATTATCGGTGAATCAAGTTTTTGATTTATTAAGTTTTTGAGTAAATTTTTAGTTTTGCCGAGGGAAAAAATAGCGCTCAATATCATCTCTACTCTCTTTCGTTTTATGGCAAAATCACCAAATGAGGGTTTTTAGCAAAAAAAAGGTAAGATGGGTTGTGGAGCAAAAACCCTCCGACTGAGAACACCCTCGACTGAATGCGACTAGAGAAAAAAAGTGCCACGCATCTTTGATAATATCGAGTTACACCTCCACTCAGCCCTCCGAGACACGCTGAAACTCTCGTATCGGGCAGATTTTTGCGTGGGTTATTTCAACTTGAGAGGGTGGCAAAAGATAGGTGATTTGATTGAGGGTTATGTTGGGGGAGAGGGGTCCTGCTGCCGTCTGTTGGTGGGGATGCAACGTCTGCCGAGGGATGAGGTTCAGGCAGCTTTTACCTTGGGTCCCAGTGAAGGGAAAATTGATAATAGTGGGATTTTGCGGTTTAAAAAACGGATGGCGGCTGAATTTCGTCACCAGTTGGCGATCGGGGCACCGACGAACTCGGATGAAGCGGGATTACGCCAGGTTAGCAGTCAAATTAAAGCCGGAAAACTGGTTGTTAAACTGTTTTTAGCCCACCCCCTTCATGCGAAACTGTATCTGATTCATCGTCAAGATCCAAATAGTCCGATTGTAGGATTTTTAGGCAGCAGTAACTTAACGTTGGCTGGATTGAGAAATCAGGGGGAATTGAATGTTGATGTTTTAGATTTTGATGCTTGCCAGAAGTTGCAAAAGTGGTTTGACGATCGCTGGCAAGATTTTGGCTGTATTGATATTTCCAAAGAACTGGCGGAAATTATTGATGAAAGTTGGGCGAGGGAACAACTGATTCCGCCGTATCATATTTATTTGAAGATTGCTTATCACCTCTCCCGGGAGGCGATCGCCGGACTGTCTGAGTTTCGGATTCCTCGCGAATTTAACGGTTTATTTGACTTCCAAAAAGCAGCGGTGCAATTGGCGGCGCGTCATGTTACCAAGCGGGGAGGAGTTCTGGTTGGGGATGTTGTTGGTTTAGGTAAAACCCTGGTGGGAACTGCCCTGGCGAAAATTCTCCAAGAGGATTGCCTGTTAGAAACTCTGATTATCTGCCCTAAAAACCTGGTTAAGATGTGGCAAGACTATGTAGATAATTACCGTCTCTATGCTAAAGTATTACCGATTAGCCAGGTGCAAAATCAACTGCCGGAGTTACGCCGGTATCGGGTGGTTTTAATTGATGAAAGTCACAACTTGAGAAATCGGGACGGCAAGCGTTATCGCGCCATTCAGGAATATATTGCGGCGAATGAAAGCAAGTGTATTTTTCTGTCGGCTACCCCTTATAACAAAACTTATTTAGATTTATCCTCCCAATTGCGGTTATTTGTTTCCGAAGACCAAAACCTGGGATTTCGGCCCGAGGCGCTGTTGAATGAACTGGGAGGCGGGGCGGTAGGAGAACTAGAATTTATCCGCCGCCACCAATGTTCGGTACGCTCTTTAGCGGCTTTTGAAAAGAGCGACCATCCCGATGATTGGCGCGAATTGATGAAGCATTACATGGTCCGACGAACTCGTTCGTTTATTAAAGAAAACTATGCCCAAACCGACGGAGAAACCGGGCGGAAATATTTAGAATTTCCCGATGGAAGTCGGTCTTATTTTCCCGATCGCATTCCGGCTACCCTCAAATTTCAGCTTGATTCGGTTGACTCCAATCCCTATTCGCGTCTGTACTCCGAGGGGGTGGTGGATGTGATTAATGCCCTAACCTTGCCTCGGTATGGACTGGGAAATTATATCCTGAAAAAACATAAAATTTCCCCGACGGAAGCGGAACAACATCAACTCAATGCTCTATCTCGGGCGGGGAGGCGGTTGATGGGATTTTCGCGGACCAATCTATTTAAACGGTTAGAAAGTAGTGGCATTGCTTTTATCCAGTCTTTAGAACGTCACATTTTGCGGAACTTCATCTATTTATATGCCATTGAGAATCAGTTGGATATTCCCATTGGGACTCAGGATGCGGAGTTCTTGGATACGCGCAATAGTGATGAGGATTCGGATTCCGTGACGGCGATCGCACTGGAGACGGACACCGAAGAAGGGGAGAACCCGGATTTAGAATTGGAGGATTTGTTGGCCCTCTCGCAAAAAGTTTTCAAGCAGCGAGCCCAGGCGGTTTACCATGACTATGAAACCCGCTACAAACGGCGGTTTAAATGGCTCAAACCGGCTTTATTAGATACCAAAGCCTTGAAACGGGACCTTTTAGCCGATGCGAAAGCCTTGATTGAGGTGTTGCAAAAGGGTGGGGAGTGGCATCGGCAGCAAGATAGAAAATTCGCGGCATTGGTGGAGTTGCTAACCCAAACTTATCCCCAGCAAAAGGTGCTGGTTTTTACTCAGTTTGCGGATACAGTACGCTATTTAACCGAGAATTTAAACGTCCTCCAAATTCCCGGAGTGGCGGGAGTGACGGGTCAATCTCCAGACCCTACGGAGTTGGCAAATCGATTTAGTCCGGTGAGTAGTGGGAAGGCGGATAACATTAGTCCGGATCGAGAATTGCGGGTGTTAATTGCAACGGATGTTTTAAGCGAAGGACATAACCTGCAAGATTGCGCGATTATTGTTAATTATGATTTACCTTGGGCGATTATTCGACTGATTCAGCGGGCGGGACGGGTGGATAGAATTGGGCAACAAGCGGAAAAAATTCTCTGCTATTCATTCTTGCCTGCGGAGGGGGTTGAACAAATTATTAACCTGCGGGGACGCCTCAAGCGTCGGTTACAGGAGAATGCGGAAGTAGTGGGAACTGATGAAATGTTTTTTGAGGATGATGATTCAGGGGTTTTGCTTGACCTTTATAATGAGAAATGCGGCGCGTTAGATGGGGAAGAAGATGGAGAAGTGGATTTAACTTCTGAAGCGTTCCAAATTTGGAAAAAGGCGACGGAAAATAATCCCGGGTTGAAAAAGACAATTGAAGAAATGCCCAATGTGGTGTATTCCACTCGCGCCCATAGTCCAACGCCGGTACAGCCGGAGGGGGTTTTATTGTACATGAAAACGACGGAGGGGAATGATTCTTTAATTTGGGTGAATCGCGAGGGAAATAGCGTGACTCAATCCCAATTGGGGGTGTTGCGGGCGGCAGCTTGTGACGAATTCACACCGGCAATTCCCCGGGATGAACAGCATCATGAATTAGTTAAGAAAGGGGCGGAATTGTTGGCAGCAGAGGAGAAAAACTCTGGGGGTCAGTTAGGGCGACCTTCTGGTGCTCGTTTTCGCAGTTATGAACGGTTGAAACGGTATGCTCAAGATGAGCGAGAGGCAGCTTTTGTTACAGATGAATTGGTGAAAGCGATTGATGAAATTTACCGCTATCCCCTGCGGCAGTCGGCAACGGATACGTTGAATCGGCAGTTAAAAAGTGGAATTAGCGATCGCCAACTGGCGGAGTTAGTGGTAGCATTAAGAATGGATGGCCGTTTGTGCATTGTCAGCGACGAAATCGAAAAGCGAGAACCGCAAATTATTTGTTCTTTAGGATTGTTTCAGGAGGGACCAAGATAAATTGCCGGTTGCGTTAGCAACTACAACGATGGGTTTTGCTCATTAGTTATCATCGCGCCACCGCAACTCAGGGTAATTTTTTAAATGATCTACTCCTAATATTTTTTTAGGCCCGGGGTTGCCACTCCCGCCCCTAATGTGATACTATATTGCTGAATCTGGACTTTGTAACCCCTACCTCAACCTTAATCTTAATCTTAATTTTAAGAATACTTCAGTATGATTAATCTCAGTACGTTTCATGAATCTCTTGCCCAACCAACTGCTCGGGGCTATGACCTAGATGAGAAACAAAAGGAAGCCGTAGAATATGAAGGCGGTCCTTTGTGGCTGCTCGCTGGCCCTGGTTCTGGTAAAAGCGAAGTGCTGGTTACACGCACCCTGAAACTTCTCTGTGTAGATGGTGTCAACCCACGCTCTATTATGTTAACTACCTTTACTAATAAAGCAGCTCGTAACCTTGAAGATCGTTTAGCTGCCTACTTAGCGGCCCTACAGGAAACTTCTCCTAGTCTTCAATCTGTAGATCTAGCCGACATAAGGATAGGAACAATACACAGCCTATGTAATGACATTCTTCAAGAATATCGATCTCCAAACTACCAAAATGTCCGTCTTCTTAACGATGTAGAGCAACATTTATTTACCTACCGTAACGCCGAAATAGCTAAACATGAAGACTTAGCATTCTGGAGAGAATTTGAGCATTCTGTTAAGGACTGGGGAAACAAAGACTATTGTCCTAACAAGTGGAAGCGAGTTAAGGCATCTGCTACGCTCTTCAACCACATTGTAGAAGACCGTGTTGATGTTCAAAAGATGCTGTTAGAGGGTGGACACTGGGCAACCCTAGCAAAATACTATCAGCAATATGTTCAAGCATTAAAAAGCAACTATCGTTGCGACTTTGCTCATCTTCAATCATGCTTTCTTGAGTTTATTAACTCTCCGGGGGGGCAGCGATTTTTAGAAGGCGGCACCAAAGATCAGGTTCCATTACAGCATATACTGGTTGACGAGTATCAAGACACAAATCCTATTCAAGAGGGTATATACCTTGCCCTTGCTCACCAGACCCCACATGACACAATTACAGTCGTAGGTGATGATGATCAAGCTTTATACCGTTTCCGAGGTGGAAATGTATCTTGCATGGTTAATTTTGATAAGGCTTGCATGATATCACTGGGTAAATCTCCTCATAAAATTCAACTAGATAAAAATTACCGCTCTCATTCTAATATTGTTAATTTTTTTAACAGCTACATTACGTCTTTCTCAGAAATGAAAATGCCCGGGGTACGTGCACCTGGTAAAAATCCAGTTAAGGCTTCTTCTTCCATAAGTGGTTCTTACCCTGCTGTTTCTTGGATAGAAAGAAAAAAGGTAGGAGATCTACCTAATGCTGTTGCAGATGTTGTTAAAAATTACTTAATTAGTGATGGAATCTTATCTGATTATAGCCAGTGTGTTTTGTTGGTTCGCAGTGCTAAAGACTCACCAAACAATGCGGGACCTTTTATTAAAGCATTTGAGGAACGAGGTATTCCTGTCTATAATCCTCGCTCAAAATCTTTTATGGAAAGTGAAGAGGTACAATGTTTGATTGCTGCACTGATAGAAGTTATAGATCAAGACCATACTTTTAGTACCGACTACAAGAATCCAACAGGAAAGCCTTATGAATGGGTTTTAACTGTGCAAAAATGGATGAATACCCTCAAAACTGTAAGATGTAGCCCTGAGTTTTCAACAAATGAACTAGATGAATACTTAAAAAATAGCAATGTAAGTTTGCTCAAACTATGCCAACACCATAAAGGGGGATTTTTAAATCGTAATCTCTTAGAAATCTTACATCGTATTTTAGCACTAGAGCCATTTCATACGTGGCAAAAAGATTCGGTGAAAAATCAGCGTTTTTCTAAAGTTACTCGTCTTTTTGATGGTTATCATAGTTTTAAATTAGATGGTTTACGCTCCAATGAATTAGGAAAGTTAGATCCCTATTTTTTGCATCAGTTTTACCAGATGTTTATCAGCTATCTTATTGATGCTGGAATTGATGATGACGAAGATGAAGAGGTAATTGTACCCCAAGGATCCCTACCAATTATGACTATTCACCAAGCAAAAGGATTAGAGTTTCCCTTTGTATTCGTCGCGCAGTTAGGTCAAAAGCAACGAATTGGTGCGGCTCAAATTCTTGAGAGAGATCTAGCAAAATTTCGGCAGGATCTCTATCCTCGATCTATCCGCTCACCAGAAGAATTAGCTGTGGAAGATGACATACGTTTACTTTATGTTGCTTACTCACGGGCACAATATAGTTTAACTTTAGTTGGAACTAAAAATCACATTAAAAATCATGTAGCTGCGCCTGGACGTAACTACTCAGATTTTCAGAGAAGCACAAAGGTTATATAAAAGGAGTATTTATGTCCAATCCCTTCAAAGGTATTTCAGTATCTTTATCGAATAAAACAGTGGTAAAACGCCGATATAGCGTTACTCAAGATGTTGTGGCTTATCGACGATGCGCTCGACAGTACGGGGCTTTTAATGTCCACAAATATGCACCCGCAGAACAAACTCAGGCTTACTTTGGTACAGTCCTTCATCAAGTTTTAGATCGTTGCCATGCCCATTTTCATGGAATAATCGATCCTTCTACTAAAGGATTGCTTCCCGATAACGGTAATATCCTCAGTTATGAGGATATTAGGGATTACTTTGGTGAAACAAAATCAGCAAGAAAGACGGGTGAAATAGGACCATTACCTCCTAGCGATATAATTAGGTATTTTATTCAGGTTGAAAATGGATTAAATAGTCAAGGAATTTTGGCTATTAGGTCAGAGCTTCGAGTGAAAGCAGTGAATATTCTTCAATATTTTAATGCCCTCGAAGGTCCAATACTTTACCCACGAGTTAGAGATACAGAACACCGACTACAGGCTGATCGCACCGATCATATTCTTCATGGAGTAGTCGATCTTCTGGTAGATTCCCCTGATGAAAATCCCGACCCCGCTAATTGTGAAATGTGGGACTATAAGGGTAGTAGTCGTGTGGGTTTAAATCCGAAAGACTTAGAAACCTATGAATTTCAAATGCGTGTTTATGCTTATCTTTATAAACGTAAACATGGGGTTCTACCACGAAAAGCGGTTTTATATTTCTTGAACGAACTAGATGGCCCTACTTGTCCACCCAACCGTCCAGTGAATGCTCTTGTAGAAGTCAGTATGGAGGCGAAAGAGATTGAGGAGGCGATAGAGGAGTTCACTAAAACGGTAGATAACATTGAAGAATCTCGTCGTACTAATACATGGGAAGCGGCTGCTCCGGGGGAAATTGATGAACAAGATTGTAAGAACTGTGACCTCCGTTGGAATTGTAAAACTCCTAACAATGGCAAGGGTGTTAAATTAATTTATCCCTAAACTGGCAACTACACCGCAATGCCCTGTCTTTGCGGTGTAGCCATTCTGATTAAGAATAGTGTGTTTTATTGACATTAGGTACAGACTGTCTGACTTATTAGGACAAGGTTTAGATAGGTTTCTCTACAGGGAGCATATTTCATCATATTGATATGAGATTCTCCCCAACCGCTAACTCCTCCCCACTGCCTCAGCAATACTTCCTAACCCATTTTCCTCTAATTTCTGCACCAATCCTGCTAAGATGCGCCGCACCATCCAGGGGCCTTCGTAAATTAAGCCGGTGTAAATTTCTAACAAACAAGCACCTGCCGTTATCTTTTCCCAGGCATCTTCTGCGGTGAAAATTCCCCCGGTGCCGATGATTGGCATTTGTCCTTGGGTTTGTTGATGAATATAGCGGATAATTTCAGTCGATCGCCCTTTTAATGGTGCACCACTCAATCCTCCCGCTTCTTCCGTAACCGGGTTTCCGGTTAACTTAATCGTTTGGGTTTTTAATCCATCCCGGCGAATGGTCGTATTCGTGGCAATCATCCCCGCCAGTTGATAAGTTTGAGCTACGGTTATCGCCTCGGAAATTGCTTCCCATTCCAAATCGGGGGCAATTTTAACTAATATCGGTTTAACCCCTTGATTCTCCTGTTGCAAGGCGTCTAAAATCTCCGCCAGTTGTTTCCCTTCTTGCAGCGATCGCAATCCTGGGGTATTCGGTGAAGACACATTCACCACAAAATAATCCCCGAACTCTTTCAACAGCCGAAAACTGCCTAAATAATCCCCCGGTGCTTCTTCTAAAGGCGTAATTTTGGACTTGCCTAAATTAATCCCAATAATCGGTTTTTCCGAAGTAACTTGTCCCTTATCTTTATCCGCAGTCAGGCGTTGTGCTAAAGCTTCTGCACCATTATTATTAAACCCCATGCGATTGATAGCGGCTAAATCCTGGGGTAAGCGAAACATTCGAGGACGAGGATTACCCGGTTGAGCATGAAACGTCACCGTCCCGAGTTCAGCAAACCCAAACCCTAAATTAGACCAACTTCCCCCTACCGTCCCATTCTTATCAAATCCCGCAGCTAATCCAATGGGGTTAGGAAATTTGATGTTCCAGAGGGTTTGTTCTAAGCGGGTATCAACAACCGTAGAACTGCGATTTAATTGGGACAAAATCGTGCTAATGGTGGCGCGATCGCGATTCCGATTCAACCACTCCATCACCACCATCGTTTGATGATGCCACCACTCCGGATCCGGTTGCACACCTGAAAAAATCAAAGGCCGTAATACACTCTTATAAATATCCAAACTCATCTAAATCCGTGAAAATCCGTGAAATCCGTGGTTCCTTCCTTCCCAATCCACCGGGGGATTTAACCCCCGGCAAATCAACCTCTACCGTTCCGCCACAGCAGCTTGCGCTTGTTGCATTTGCGGCTGGAATTGGAACAATGAATAGACCACATTCCGACGAATCGCCGTCATCATGTCCAGGAACAACTCATACCCCTCACTCTTATACTCCAACAACGGATCTTTTTGACCGTAACTCCGCAACCCAACCGATTCTCGCAACGCATCCATTTGTTGCAAATGTTCCCGCCAAAGGGTATCAATTTGTTGCAGAATAAAGAACCGTTCCGCTTGTCGCATCAGTCCCGGTTGAATGCGATCGACCTGCGCCTCTTTCAAATCGTAAGCAATCCGGATTTGTTCCTGGAGGAACGTTTTAATTTCATCAATGGATAAGTCTTCCAATTGAGACGGTTCCAAATCCGCTAACAGGTAGACAAACTCTTTAACCTTATCCACCATTTGATCCAGTTGCCATTCTTCCGAGGGTAAATCGGGGTTGACATACGCTTCCACGATATCATCCATCGTTTGTTCCGCGTACTTAATCACCTGTTCTTTCAGGTCTAATCCTTCCAAAACTCGGCGACGTTCGGCATAGATGGCGCGCCGTTGGTTGTTCATCACCTCGTCATACTCAAACACCTGTTTCCGGATGTCGTAGTAGTAGGTTTCCACTTTTTTCTGTGCGCCTTCCAGGGAACGAGTCAGCATTTTAGACTCGATCGGCATATCTTCTTCCACCCGGAACATATTCATCATGGACTCGACGCGCTGACCGCCGAAAATCCGCAATAAGTTATCCTGTAAACTGAGGAAAAACTTCGTAGAACCCGGGTCGCCTTGCCGTCCGGCGCGTCCCCGTAATTGGTTATCAATCCGGCGGGATTCGTGCCGTTCAGTCCCGATGACGTGCAGTCCACCGAGTTGAATCACTTCTTGATGTTCACTGCTGGTAAACGTTTCGTATTCTTCGCGAATTCGGTTGTAGATATCCCGGAGTTTTTGAATTGCCGGGTCCTCGGTAGGAGCTTTTTCTGAGGCGACTGCCACTTTATCTTCCGCCTCTAATTCCGCCAGCTTCCGTTCCCCATATTGTTGGACTGCAAACTCTACCGCTTCCTTGAGTTGCTGTTCCGTTTCCCGAGAAAGTTGGGTGGGGAAAATTTGCGGGGAGACTTTCCAAGTTTTGACTTTCTTCTCAGAAGTTGCCGCAAACCCTTCCGGTTTATTGCGGGTATCGAGTCCAGCCACTTTAGGCGCATTTATATCCCCTTCTTCCTCCGGTCGCACAATGCGAGGTAGCAGGTATTCCCGCACTTTCAGACGGGCCATATATTCGGCATTACCGCCGAGAATGATATCGGTTCCGCGACCCGCCATGTTGGTGGCGATGGTAACGGCCCCTTTGCGACCCGCTTGGGCGACAATTTCCGACTCCCGTTCAACGTTTTCCGGTTTGGCGTTGAGCAGATTGTGAGGAACTTCCAGTTGATTCAGGAGTCTGCTGAGGACCTCGGATTTTTCAACACTGGTTGTACCCACCAATACCGGGCGTCCTGCTTGGTGCATTTCCGCACATTCTTGGGCGATGGATTTCCATTTCCCTTCTTCGCTTTTATACACAACGTCGGACATATCATAACGTTGGAGGGAGCGATTTGTGGGAATTACCGTCACTTGGAGGTTATAAATCCGCTCAAATTCTGCCTCTTCTGTCTTAGCGGTTCCGGTCATTCCGGCTAACTTAGGATACAACAGGAAAAAGTTTTGATAGGTAATGGTTGCCAGGGTTTGAGTTTCCGGTTGGATTTCCACTCGTTCTTTCGCCTCGATCGCCTGGTGCAATCCATCACTCCAGCGCCGTCCGGGCATCACCCGTCCGGTAAACTCATCCACAATCACCACTTCATCCTGCCGGACGATATAGTTAACATCCTTGATAAACAGTTCCTTGGCTTTAATCGCATTAAAAATATAATGCGCCCAAGGATCTGCCGGGTCATAAAGGTCCGTCACTCCCAATAATTCCTCAGCTTGGGCAAACCCTTCATCGGTCAACAGGATATTTCGGGCTTTTTCATCTACCTCATAATGCTCCTCAGCATTCAACGCCATCGCAATCTCCGTGGCGCGGGTATATTTCTCTGTGGGGCGTTCAATCTGCCCAGAAATAATCAAGGGGGTCCGCGCTTCATCCACGAGCACCGAGTCCACTTCATCGATGATGCAGTAGTTGAAGGGCCGCTGCACCACCTCTGCCATTGAGGTTGCCATATTATCCCGCAGATAGTCGAACCCGAGTTCGGAGTTGGTGCAGTAGGTGATATCGCAGGCGTAGTTTTTCTTGCGTTCCGTGGGGGACATTCCCTGTTGAATTAGTCCCACGCTTAACCCGAGGAACCGATGGACTTGTCCCATCCATTCCGCATCTCGTCGGGCGAGATAGTCGTTAACGGTGACGGCATGGACGCCTTTGCCATTTAATGCGTTTAAGTAAGCCGGTAAAGTGGAAACGAGGGTTTTCCCTTCCCCGGTTTTCATTTCGGCAATCTGCCCTTCGTGCAGGATGGTCCCCCCAAGCAACTGCACATCAAAATGTCTCATCCCCAAAACCCGCCTAGCGGCTTCTCGGACCACCGCAAAGGCTTCGGGGAGGATGTCATCCAGGATTTCTTTTTCTTGGGCGATGGTTTTGGCTTTAGAGAGCAGTTCTTTGAATTCTGCTGTCTTAGCCGTTAGTTGTTCATCGTCGAGGGCCTGGATTTCTTCTTCAAGGAGATTGATATCAACGACGGTGGGTTGATATTTTTTTAACTTGCGTGCGTTGGGGTCGCCTAGCAGATTTTTAAGCATATCAGGACAGTAGCGCTACTTTTAAGAGGGTTTGATTCAGCCAGTTTTATGTCCCGTATTTTACACAGCTTGGCTGACGGGAGTTGGAACTGATATGAATTTTATCATTTCTACCGAACGGATGAGGGAAGATGGGGGGGATTGGTCATTGGTCCTTGGTCATTTGTCATTTGTCATTGGTCCTTGGTCATTTGTCATTTGTCATTTGTCATTGGGGGAGATGGGGGGAGATTGGGGAGATTGGGGAGATTGGGGAGATTGGGGAAGTTCAACGTCCCGACTGAAGTCGTTCTCTTTTGTTCGTAGTAACGACTTCAGTCGTTACCGCGTTACTTGGCCAATGCCAAGTAACGCCCATCTCAGGCCCGCATCCAGTCCCCACCCAGGCAAGCGATAGACCCGGAGATTGCTGGGGTTATGGCGATCGCCATAACCCCAGAGCAACGACTGAAGTCGTTACTACAAACATGAAGCAGAGCAACGTCTTCAGTCGTTCTCTTTTGTTCGTAGTAACGACTTCAGTCGTTACCGCGTTACTTGGCCAATGCCAAGTAACGCCCATGTTAGGCCCTGCCTCCAGTCCCCAACCAGGCAAGCGATAGACCCGGAGATTGCTGGGGTTATGGCGATCGCCATAACCCCAGAGCAACGACTAAAGTCGTTACTACAAACAAGAAGCAGAGCAACGACAGCAAGTCGTTCTCTTAAGTTCGTAGTAACGACTTGCTGTCGTTACCGCGTTACTTGGCCAATGCCAAGTAACGCCCATCTCAGGCCCGCATCCAGTCCCCAACCAGGCAAGCGATAGACCCGGAGATTGCTGGGGTTATGGCGATCGCCATAACCCCAGAGCAACGACTAAAGTCGTTACTACAAACAAGAAGAAACAACTTCAATCGTGACACCGAATATCTTCCCCATCAACCAATGACAAATGACCAAGGACCAATGACCAATGACCAATCACTCAGCATTTTCCCACTCTGGGGTTAAGCTGCGAAAATTGTATTGTTCTGCACCAGGATGGCATTGGATGCAGGTTCTCAGGGTGAGGGACTCGGGGAGTTCAACTCTGGGATGGAGGGCTTTGAAATAGTTGGAGTCAGCGATGCGATACGGGATGGCTGTCTCGGGTGTTTGGAGGCGGGAGAAGAGTCTCAGGTAATTCCAAATTACTAGACGACCTGGATCGACGAGGCGTGGGATTTGGATGCCGTAGTGGTTGGGGTCTTGGATGATGTCTCGCCAGGTTTCGGTGGGGAAGATGGCTGGAGGGGGGGCGATATGGCAAGTGGCGCAGTTGTTGAGGTAGAGTTCTTGTCCGAGTTGCAAGGTTTCGGGGACAGGATCTACGGTAGGGATGCGCGGAGGCTCGATCGCCTCGGCGAGTTGCCAGGAGATGATGACACTCCAAAACAGGAGCAGTAGAAACAGGACGAAGGGCGATCGCACCCCCTGCCGTCGGAAGATTTTTGTTCTGATAAACCTTAATATCATGTTGATCATGGAGCGCAAATTGATAACTCAAGCTATCGGGACCCTAAATCATGTAGAGGCGATTCGCGAATCGCCCCTACATGACTTAGGGTAAGGCGTAAGTCCTACGGTTAAGGAATGGAAACCGATCGCAAGAGTTGCTCCACAATGGTTTTAGCACGTCGTCCCCCGGAAGGAATTAGGCGGTGGCAGAGGACATGAGGGGTTAACCATTTGACATCATCGGGAACAGCATAATCGCGACCCTCTAGAAAAGCCAGGGCTTGGGTGGCGCGTTGCAAGGCGAGGGCACCCCGGGGACTGACGCCGAGGGTAATATCCTCAGACTCTCGGGTAGCGCGGATTAAATTGACTATATATTGCTGCAAGGAGCGATCGACGCGCACCTGAGAACAAAGGCGTTGCAGTTCCAAGATTTCATCCAGTTCCAGGCAGGGTTGCAAGTCCCGGAAGTTAGACCCTTTGTGTTCCAGGCGCTGCAACATTTGCAGTTCTTCGGCTTCGCTAGGATACCCAATGGAAAAGGACAGGGTAAAGCGGTCCATTTGCGCTTCCGGTAAGGGAAAGGTACCTTGATACTCAATGGGGTTCTGAGTCGCAATCACAAAAAAGGGATGGGAAACGGTCCTCGGAACGCCATCGACGGTGACTTGTTGTTCTTCCATCACCTCTAACAAGGCCGACTGGGTGCGGGGGGTGGCCCGGTTAATTTCATCCGCCAGGAGGATATTGGTAAAGACGGGACCGGGGAGAAATTGAAACTCGCCGCTATTGGGATTCCAGATATTGGTTCCGGTGATATCGGTAGGTAAGAGGTCCGGGGTACATTGGATTCGTTTAAAGTCTCCGGCAATGGAACGCGCCAGAGATTTGGCAATCAAGGTTTTGCCGACGCCGGGGACATCTTCGAGCAAGGCATGGCCCCCGCTAAAGAGGGCCACGAGGACGAGGCGAATCGCATCGGTTTTACCGACAATGGTTTGACTGAGGTTGTGGGTTAGTTTTTCTACACGGTCTCTCATAATTCGCTCAATATCACCCAGGGTTATCTTGGTAAGATAGGTCTGTTAAAACCCGCAGGCTAAAGCCCGGAGGCTATACGGACGAAGCCTGCCTACGCAGGCTAAGAAAGAAAATCGAGTTTTAACAACCGGATTTGGTATTATTTTGGACTCGATGATCGGGCATGGAGAACAGATCCCTGTTACCAGCTTACGGTTAAACTGGGTGATACTCCATGCTGGTACTCATCGCTCTGTAAGAGAACTCAATATAAATAGCCCGCGCAGGCGGGCTTCGTTCGTATAGCCCCACCCTTGAGGGTGCGGGTCTTTCTGTGTAAGTCTAATATGAATAGCCCGCGCAGGAGAGGCTCTGTCCGTATAGCCCCACCCTTCAGGGTGCGGGTCTTTCTGGATTACTTAACAGGGTTCGGGCGCTGTCGCAGTCGGTTTGGATTTGGGCTTTGAGTTGGTCTAGGGAGTCAAATTTTTGTTGGGGACGCAAAAAATGCTCTAGGTGCAATGTTAAGGTTTTTCCATACAAATCCCCGGACCAGTCTAATAAATGGACTTCGACGGTGGGGGTGGCGATCGCATCGACAGTAGGACGAGTCCCGATATTCAAGGCTCCCATCAACCCGTTCTCTTCCCCCAGGCTGGATGCACCATAAACCCGCACGGCATAGACGCCGTGGCGGGGGAGAAATTTTTGCTCCGGGAGTTGCAGGTTGGCGGTGGGAAATCCAATGGTTCTACCAATCTGTTTTCCCTGCACGACTTCTCCAATCAGACTGTAGGGGCGTCCGAGAATGGAGTTGGCTTGTCTGAGGTTGCCTTCGAGGAGGGCTTCGCGAATGGCGGAACTGCTAATCCGATCGCCATTGGCCGTTTGTAAGGGAACCAGGTGAACAGTGACCCCGTGACGAGCGGCGATCGCCTTGAGTTCGGTAACCGTGCCTGAGCGTTGGCGTCCAAAACAAAAATCTTGCCCCACACTAATCTGTTGAGCGTTGAGCTGTCGCACCAGAATCTCTTCCACGAAGGCTTCCGGGGTCATATTGGCTAAATCCTGGTCAAAGGGCAGCAAAACGAGCTGTTGAACCCCGAGCGCTTCTAAATATTTGACCTTTTCACTCAGGGGGGTTAACAAACTCCGCCGTTGCCGGGAAAAAAATTCCTGGGGATGGGGATTAAAGGTAACGACGGTGGGGTAGGATTCTAACCCGAGTTCTTGGGCATTCTTCACCGATGCCTCGGGGTTGGGGGGGGAATTTTCCCCATAGCTTTCTCCCGTCAGAGGAGGGACAGAAAGCGGCTGACGGCGCAAGGACGGACGTAAAATAGGCTGCATGACCTGTCTGTGTCCCTGATGAATGCCATCAAAATTTCCCAGGGCAACAGAGGCGGGAGTCAGAGCCGTTGTTAGAGAAGAGGTAATCCACACAGTTTACATTTTGACACATAAATGGAAACTCCCCAAACTCTAGCCAAAATTTCTCCCGTGAAAATTCTGCTGATTTTGAAAATTATGTGGGGCGATCGCCCGTGATCTCGGGTGATGCTTCAGCAGCGACTGGACAATTCCATCTCTACCTCAGTGATGTTGAAGCCTCACCCGTTTGAGTTTAGACCGATCAATCTGGATTAGACCGAGGCTTTTGCCTGTTGCGCTTCGGGAACCGCTGGTTCTTCCCCGGGGGTAATTAACTGGACTGAGAGTCCCTCTCTTGCCATCAGGGAATTCGGAAACAGTTGAGCCGCTTGCTCCCCGATCCGATCTAGGAAATCATCATTATGTAAGGGGTCATGATGGAAAATTACCAGTCTTTTCACATTGGCTGCCTTAGCCACTTTGACCGCTTCCTGCCAGGTGGAATGTCCCCATCCGACTTTGCTGGAGGTGGGGGAGTTGTACTCATCATCGGTATAGGTCGCATCGTAAATCATGACATCGGCATCGCGAGCTAACCACAGGACATTTTCATCGAGGCGATCGGGAAAATGTTCTGTATCCGTAATGTACGCCGCTACATACCCGCGCCAGCTTACCCGATAGCCAACTGCCTCTCCGGGATGATTGAGGAGGGCATTTTCAACCTTAACCTCTCCAATTTGCACGACTTCGCCGATTTTGATATCGTTAAATTCCAGTTGAGCACCCATAATCTGCAACGGCACCGGAAAATTCGGGTGCAACATTTGATCGTTGAGGCGTTGCTCGATGGTGGCTCCATTCGGCGCGATTGCTCCATGAATGCGGAAGCGATTATTTTTAATAAAAGCCGGTACAAAAAAAGGAAACCCCTGGATATGATCCCAGTGGGAGTGCGTGAAAAACATCGAAGCTTTGACCGGCATCTGTGATAGCAGGGATAGTCCTAGAACCCTTAAGCCCGTCCCTCCATCAAAAATTAGGCGCTCACCACCCACTCGCATCTCAATGCAGGGTGTATTACCACCGTAGCGAACGGTTTCGGACCCGGGACAGGCTATGCTCCCTCGCACGCCCCAGAAGTGAACTGTGAATTGGTTTTGCATCTCTTGCATGGGTGTATTTCGCTTGTAGTCGCAATGGGGTCTATGAGTCAGGTTGTACGTTTCGGCTAAATCTCTAAGAAGGAGAAAATAGAGGTAACTATATTCAAAGTTAACCCGGTTTTAGAAACTTATGGCAGCATTCTCCTGTTATACCCGAAAAAGTGGAAATTCGGATGAATGTCACAAACTTATTTAACAATTTCAAACTCCTTGGGTTCTAAGGATTGACTTGGGTGGGGTTCTGTGGGTTCTTTGATTGAGTTTTCACTCCGTGGAAACTCGGATGGAGGTATCCTCTGCGATCGCAATTTGCCTTCTTTTGCCTTCTATTGAAGGGTCTTGCGGCTGCGGTCTTTGCATCGGTGGGTGATTGACTGCCGGGGTGATGAGTTCAATCCCTAATCACTCCTGGCGCTTCACCCACGTCCGATGACGGAGCATTTTGAGATCAGATTTCCCGTCACCCGGTTTACCCTATAAGGGATTGAATGCTCACGGTTACTCCGGATTTAGCTTGGGGGTGGCGATCGCCATCTGGGTTAATGTCCTGGGGGAGAGTTCACTCCACCCTGGCTGACCCCAAAAGAAACACTCCCTTTCACCCTTGATCGGTTCGGAACCCTGGCGCTGCACTCATACTGCCCTCCCTATTCCTTCAAGGCTCCAAAAAGGCCAGGACTCTGCTCTAGCTGGGGTCAAACCGGGCGAATTTGCGGAACACCCTCTCCCCTGGGGGAGAGTTCTCCCCGTGGGAACGGGTAAATCGCCCCATTTTCCTGATGAAAATTGAACCCTAGGGGGGACCTGATGCCCGAGGGTGTCTAAGGCTATCCCTGTGCCTTGCTTTCCCCTATTTCTACTCTCATTCTACTCTAACAAGATTGATAGACAAAGACTGAGATTAATTGTAAATATTTTGTGTTTTAAATCGGTGTCCCCTTGCGTTCATCGGCTTAAACCCCTTTTGCTCTTTGAGCTTTTTAAGCTCAGGAAGTGTTGGCACTTGTTAATAAAAATTTGGACAAGGCGCTTTGAATCCATTCTGCTGTGCCTTGTTGAATCCAAGTTTGATTCCTGGGTAGCTTGAGCTGACCCGGTGACGATCCGATCTCGCCCCGACGTTCCATCTATCAAAGGACTGGCCTGAGTCCGGTCTCCTGGGCCGGAGCGTGGAATTGCATTGTCTTGACCATTATTATATAACAGGTTGAGTTCAGACTGGGGTCGAGGGTAAAGTTGAATTAACTGTGCAGTCCTGACTCAATGGGGAGGAGATTGTCCGGATTTTTCTAAAATTTGGCGATTAAATTAGCTTAAAAATCAGATATTATAAAATATAGCCAGACTGATTTCTCCCTTTTGACCTTCGGTAATTGGCGATGAACGAGATTGCAGAATCGATTCAAGCTCAAACTGTCCGCATCGACTGCGATCGCCCCGAAGGACTGGGCAATCCGTCCGCATCCCTACAATCCGCTCAGAATCCAGGATAGCTAGAACTGTAAGCCCGGATTGGGGCGAAGCGGTGGCAATTTGACAGCATCTGGCTGAATTCAACAAAAACTCCCCCCTGAATCTTCAGAGGGTTTGGTTTCCAAACCCCTACAAGAAACAACGATTTTTCGTGATTAAATTTGCCATCTTGACAGAGCTACTGTTCAAGACTCCCGAGAATTCCTGTCCAGAGTTCAGAGCAACGCTCACTCAACCGGGGCCAAAATTGCCGGGGCCAACTGGGCCTTGATAGGGCAGGGAAAGAGAATTCACTATTGTTCCAAAAAACCGCAGTCAAGAGCGTTCCAGGGTCTGTGGAAAATGAGAAAATAGTAACAAAAGTTAAAACTTTCCACATTTTCACCGCATCGTGATTTCATGACAGCCCTCCCTCCCTCCGATTTGTTACGTCCTGGGCAAGCCCCTCCTGCCCCTTCCAAGTCCTCCCTCACGAGTTTTCTGAACCGATTGCAGCCCACCCCAGAAACGGTTGTGCTTCTGTTGGCCGTCTTCATTGGCACTAGCACCGGGATGGGAATCGTCACCTTTCACTACCTGATTCACCTGATCCATACCCTGATGCTGGAGGATGTCATGGGCATCATTTCCCCAGCGGGACCTTGGACCTTGGCTTGTATTCCGGCCCTAGGGGGTGCCGTGGTGGGGTTGATGCGCTGGCATCGGCCCGATTTTGGTCCAGGCATTTCGGCGTTAATTGCCGCAACTCAGGGCCTGCGGGAACTGCTACCCCTAAGACCTGTGACAAAAATGGTAGCGGCGTCGGTGTCCTTGGGGACCGGGGCCTCTTTAGGGCCGGAAGGACCCAGCGTGGAAATTGGGGCGAATTTTGGGATGCTGTTGGGGGAAGTGCTGCAAGTGTCGCGAGAACGTCAGCGCTTACTCTTGGGTGCCGGTGCAGCAGCGGGATTGGCAGCAGGATTTAATGCCCCGATCGCCGGAGTGTTTTTTGCCTTGGAGGTGGTCCTGGGGACGACCTTTGCCACTTCGGCGGTGAGTGTGGTGTTGCTGGCAGCAGTGGTGGCGGCGTTAATTGCTCAAATTGGCTTGGGTTCTCAACCCGCTTTTACTCTACCCATGTATGAGGTGCGTTCTCCCTTGGAACTCCCCCTGTATTTGGGCTTGGGTTTATTGGCCGCAGGAGTCTCGATCGCCTTTACAGAGACGATTCAATTCGCCCGTCGCTGCTTTCGCGGAGAGGTGGCGCTAGTCAGATGGCTAGGGCGAATTCCTCGCCCGATTCATCCGGCGATCGGCGGAGTGGCGGTGGGGTTGGTGGCCCTGCAATGGCCCCAAATCCTGGGAATTGGCTATGAAACGGTAGAGGCAATGCTTCAGGATGTGGAGTTTTCCCTGCCGTTGTTAGTCGCCCTACTGGTGGTCAAGTTGGGGATAACGGCGTTCTGTCAAGGGAGTGGGTTGGTGGGAGGGGTATTTGCTCCCGCGATGTTTTTGGGGGCTTCCTTGGGTTCCGCTTATGGGAAAGTTTTAGCTGCCAATTTACCGGCGATCGCCCCTCATATTGCCGCCCCTCCTGCATACGCAATGGTGGGAATGGCTGCGGTATTGGCGGGAACCGCTAAAGCACCCCTGACGGCTATTTTATTGCTGTTTGAACTCACAAGGGATTATCGGATTGTGCTGCCTTTGATGGCGGCAGTGGGTTTGGCCGCTTGGTTAGTAGAAGGGTCAAAGGTTCGCCATGATTCGGAGTTGAATCCAGAACAGATGGGGTTTAATGTTGCTCCCGATCGCAATGTAGAGATTTTACAACAAATGTCTGTAGCGGAAGCGATGCATGAGTCTTGGGTGATGTTGAAGGATACTCAGTCGGTGTTGGAGGCGGGGTTAGCTTTAACTCAGGGGAGGTCTTACAGTGCTTTGGTGTTTGATTCCACCGATCGCCTGATTGGAATTGTTAGTTTACAGGATATTGAACGGGCGATCGCCTTGGGAAAACGACCGGGAAGTCCCCTGGTAGAATCGGACTCAGGGGCAGTTCCTTGGATGGAACAGGCGATCGCCGAGATTTGTACCCGAGAAGTTTTGTATGCCTATCCCGATGAGTTGCTGAGTGAAGCGTTAGACCGCATGGCGGCCCGAGGATTGCGACAATTGCCTGTGGTAGACCCGGATGATCCGCATCGGGTGTTAGGGTTGCTCGATCGCGAGGGGATTTCTTTAGCTGGCAATGTTGCGGCTGTTTCTGAAGCGTTGGCATTTTATGTATTGCTGTCCAATGCTACATCGTCTCGGGAGTTATCCCAAGGCGATCGGGCCGCTTAGGGGATTCTACATTATCAAATCTTGGATATAGCAATGTTGTGATTTCAAGTAATTGTCATGTGGGCATTGCCCACCTGAATTACGGTGGGCAATGCCCACATGACAATTACTCAAGTCTGGGTAGGGAAGTGCGATCGCCTTGAAATGTGCCTTGTTTGGGGTTGGGTTATTGATTTCTAATCGGGGTTGTAGGGGGATTAACGGTTCCTAAATTTTGGGTAGAGTTGGGGTTGATGTGGCGGTGGCGAGGAAAGATTGTTGGGGGTTGTGACCCATCAGGATAGTCTTGCAATGGTCCTGAACCTGCAATCGCGGTGGATCATCAATTTTTCTCAACCCTTCTGTTGAAGGCAATCTATATATGTCAGGTAGCGATCGCGACAATTACTCGGATTGGCGACCTCAATGGAGGGGGAGAGGGGTTGGTGAATCGTCAAGAAATCCCCCTCTAGGGGAATAGACGGTGAGGATGGTCAGGGTGATATTTATGTTACGGACTACAGCATCGCCTGGAGGGTACAGGGGAGGGAATCGGCTGATGCAATCAGCTTGTTCGCGATCGCCTGATTTGAATTAACGGACCCGCGAGAATGCTAATCCCGCCCTTATCCCGGTTTGACAACGGAACTCCTAGGATTTTTTCAGAAAACTGAATAGTTTTTGAGGGATTTATCGGGGTTTCCTCGGATCCTTTGTCTGAGATTGAAGGATAGACCGAGGGAACGAAGTGGGTTAAAAATTGATGAATGGATTTACGGGGTGGTGCGGGTCCGGAAGAGATGCGATCGCCAAACCAGGGCTTTTTTGCCGGGGCGATCGAGACACAGACCTGTTCATCTCCCGGCCAATGGATGACCTGGGAACTGATAGATTAACCCCCCATCCAACACCCGCCCCAACACTTCTTCTCTTGAGGGTGATGGAATAGAAAGCGAGGGTGCGGTTATGGCGGGACGGAAAGCCAAATTAGAACTGTGAATCCACTGAGATTGCTACCGAGAGGACTGACGGTATTGAATTAGTTTGGCCTTGACTTCAGGAGGCATAAACAGCACTGGGCTGAATTCCTGAGAACTAGATGCGGCAAGGATTTTGGCACTTGCCGCCGCCCCAAACCAAGCGTCAGAATTACTCAAGAGACTAGGTAAGGGTTGAAAAGCAACCCTCTTTATCCTCTACCCGATGAGTCGGCTTTCTGTCGCTTGTTGAACTGCGGCGACCTGACTGGCATGAGCCGTTACAGAATCGCCGTCTGGAACTCATTCGTCGTCAGAATCTTTATCGATTTGGCGCAGGTGAATATGTTTGCGTCCTAGGGAAATTTCAAATTCATCACCCGGATTGAGATCCATTTGCTTGGTGTAAGCCGATCCGATCAGTAAGTTGCCATTTGACTGGACGCTAATCCGATAACTGGCACTGCGTCCACCACGACCTTGACCATTTTGCTTGCCATCGAGTTCAATACCCTCAGCATCAATCAGGGCATTGAGGAATTTCATCATATTGACGCGCTCTACCCCATTTTTTGTAACGGTGTAGTAGCCGCACTCTCTGGCTTTTTCTTCTTTGCTGAGGTTCTCTAGATCTTTGACTTTCTGGAGAAGATCTTCACCAACTAGGGGTTCCATCTTTTTCTTTTTACTCATTGACTTACAACGACCGCCATGAACAATAGGTCTAACGAGTTCTATTTTAACTGAGTGTTGCTAAAAATTAGAACTTTTTTTTCAGGCAGTCAGGTTATTAAACTATATTACACGAATCAGATTGGATAGTCACTAGATTTTTACCCGATCTGTGACATCAGGAATCGTTAAGGCTTTACTGGAATCGGCAAACGTGAGTGATAGCTAGGGGTGGACTGATAAGAGGTACTGCCCGGTACAAGTCGAATTGACCCTAACCTATCTGAGGATAGAAAGGGGACAGGGGTGAATGGTGGCCTAAAGATCGTAATGATAAACGAGAGGAGCTTCGTCGAAGGAAGGTAATGGTCTCGAATCGAGTTGTTCAAGGGCAGATGAAAGAAGCACGATGGATTGAAGAAGGGGTTAACATCGGTCACTTATCTGGGAAATAGCCACTGTGCTAACTGAATCCTAACTTGAAGCGTTTTCCAAGAGAATGAGCGAGTAAGGGTAGAGTTAGAGGGGCATCATGAGGCGTTCAAGGGTTACGTTTAAAAGCTTGAGTCCGGTTTCAGTCCGCTTGATGAGGGAGGTTTGGATTGGGGCTGATGTCATCTTATGCCAATCAGAATCAATTTAGGAAGGGTTGGGTTAACCGGAGGCAGATTTTGTTTGTAAAGGTTGCTTCTAGTGAAGAAAAATGATGTCAGCATCCTTCATTAGAGTCTTGACGTCATCGCTTTTTTACTATATAGACGACATAGAAGGCAAAGTCTGTAAATGCTGGAGGGACAGGGATCCCCGGGTGAGGGGAGAGGTAAGCATCTGATGAAGGGAGCAGAATATTTTCAATATAAATCCCTCTTGCGGTTGAAAAGGGTTATAACCAAGTTTTGATGCACTATCAGATTCTATTCAAGGGATGAAGCTAACAACCCGAGGACACTATAGCGTGAAGGCGCTGCTTGATTTGAGTTTACAGCCACAGTTTGGCCCAACTTCTGTAAAAGCGATCGCCGATCGCCAAGATTTACCCGCCCCTTATCTGGAAAAATTATTGATGGAAATGCGGCGCGCGGGTTTAGTCAAATCCCTGCGCGGTGCCACCGGCGGTTATCAACTCGCCCGACATCCGGCACAAATCTCTCTAGGTCAAATTCTAGAAGCGGTGGGAGAAACAATTGAGCCTTTACCGAGATCCTCCCCGGATAGCGAACAAGCGGAGGATTGGGTCACCGATCGCCTCTGGAATCAATTGCACCAAAAGTTGAAGGAATCTCTCTATAGCATTTCCCTCGAAGATTTGTACTTTGATGCCAGAAGTTGGCAAGCGTACCAAGAAGAAGAAACCAATTTTGTGGTATAGCCAGTTCCCACGGAAAATGAGTGTTTTGACTCAGATTGAAGCCAAACGCACCGATCGCTAATAATATAGATGAGTTAATGTCCTCACCCATAAGGTTAGCTGTATCAATCGTGCAACCCACAGAATTTGCACTGGGCGTTCTAGCGATCGCCGCTTATCTGGATTTTTTGATTGGTGACCCCTGGGGTTGGCCCCATCCAGTTCAATGCATGGGTTGGGTGATTTCTCACTATAGCCAATGGGTTTTAAACCGCTGGAAACATCCGGTTATTCGCCGAATTGCAGGCATTATTCTGGCGACTGGGACAGTCGCCGCCACCGGATTAATCGGATGGGGAATGATTCAGGGGTCCTATTATTTGCATCCTTTATTGGGATTGGCGATCGAAAGTATCCTCCTCGCCAGTTGTTTCGCGGGTCGCAGTTTAAGAACCGCTGCAGAAACCGTCTTAGCACCCCTAACCGACTGCGATTTAGCAACAGCGCGTCAAAAATTAAGTCTATATGTAGGCAGAGATACAGACAATCTCAGCGAATCTGAAGTGATGCGCGCCGTCTTAGAAACCGTGACCGAAAATGCCGTAGATGGCGTCATGGCTCCCTTATTTTATGCGATCGCCGGGTCCATAATTTTTCATATTGGGCCCTTACCCTTAGCCTTCGCCTATAAAGCTGCCAGTACCCTCGATTCAATGGTCGGTTATCGGGATGAACCCTATACCGATTTAGGATGGTGTAGCGCCAAACTCGAAGACATTCTCACCTGGTTTCCCTGTCGCTTAACCGTCATTACCTTGGGACTATTAAGCAACTTCCTCCCAGAGATTTGGCGAATCTGTCAACGGGATGCCACCCAAGACCCCAGTCCCAATTCCGGTTGGAGTGAATGCACCTATGCGGTTATCCTCGGTGTCCAACTCGGTGGCATCAATTACTATCGCGGCATCCCTAAACCCAAACCCCTCTTAAATACCCCCCTCAATCCCATCACCCCACACCGCATTCACCAAGCCATGTTACTCACCCGATGGTGCTTTTTAACGTGGTTAAGCATCACCATCAGTTGCTGGTTCCTGTCCACTCAATTTCTAGGCTGATAACCGGGAGATGGGGAGGATGGGGAGGATGGGGGAGAATTGGTGGAATTATCTTAGTTTGTAGTAACGACTTCAGTCGTTCTTAATCGTTTGTAGTAACGACTTCAGTCGTTCTTAATCGTTTGTAGTAACGACTTCAGTCGTTCTTAATCGTTTGTAGTAACGACTTCAGTCGTTCTTAATCGTTTGTAGTAACGACTTCAGTCGTTATCTTAGTTTGTAGCTATTGCCCATTTCATACAAAATGCTCGCACTCCAAAATTGTAGGCGAATAACTGAGGGAAACGCCAAAACTGACAAAAACTAAATAAAGCGCACTGATATACCTTGTGCACCTCCCCAATCTCCCCAATCTCCCCAATCTCCGGCAACCCCTAACCAAATCTCCCAATCTGCGCTATCAATAATAAAGTCTTCCATCCAGACTTGACATGAATGCTAACGTGATTGAAATCCTCTCCGCAGAAGAACTGCGCCGGACTGTGACCCGTCTGGCGTCCCAGATTGTGGAACGGTCCAATGATTTGTCAGAATTGGTGCTGATCGGCATTTACACCCGAGGGGTTCCCTTCGCGCATCTGTTGGCGAGTCAGATTGAACTTTTAGAACAGATTCAGGTGCCGGTGGGTGCTTTAGATATTACATTTTATCGAGATGATTTGGATAATATTGGGATGCGAACTCCGGCAAAAACGGAGATGCCGTTTGATTTGACGGGGAAGGAGGTGATGTTGGTGGATGATGTGATTTTCAAGGGTCGCACGATTCGCGCTGCCTTGGATGCGATCGCCGATTATGGCAGACCCTCTCTGATTCGGTTGGCAGTCCTAGTCGATCGCGGTCATCGGGAAGTTCCCATTCATCCGGATTTCATCGGCAAAACTCTCCCCACGGCAAAGGAGGAACAGGTTAAGGTCTATTTCAATGAGGTAGACGATCGCGATGGGGTGGAATTGATTAAGGTGATGTGAAGGGTGAAGATAGGGAGGAGGGGGAAAATGTTCGTAGTAACGACTTCAGTCGTTACCGCGTGACGAAAGCGGATGCTTTCGTCACGCCCTCCTTTGGAAGCGTAACCTCCAGTCCCCGGGGTGGAATTGATTAAGGTTATTTGAAGGGGGAGGATGGGGAGGATGTTCGTAGTAACGACTTCAGTCGTTACCGCGTGACGAAAGCGGATGCTTTCGTCACGCCCTCCTTTGGAAGCGTAACCTCCAGTCCCCAAATAGCTAATTAATCCGCTCATGGATAAGTGTCATGGCGTCCGCCATGACACGAGAGCAACGACTGAAGTCGTTACTACGAACAATTGGAACGACTGAAGTCGTTACTACGAACAATTGGAACGACTGAAGTCGTTACTACGAACAATTGGAACGACTGAAGTCGTTACTACGAACAATTGGAACGACTGAAGTCGTT